>CACXDF010000026.1 GCA_902766325.1 uncultured Eubacteriales bacterium
CATAGCCGAGCCCGTTCAGGTCAATCTCTTGAGGAGAAACAAGTTTCCCGCCGTCCGATCCTTCGATAAACTCATCGTAGACGTACCGTCTGACGTCCATTTTCAGGATCGTATGAAAGCCGAAATTGACGTTATCCTTGCCATCGACCTTTTTTATGATCTTTTCGCAAAAACGGTCTGCAAGTAGCGGATACTCGGTCTTATAAGCCGCGGCTTGACCTTCGCCCACCGCCAAAAACAGATTATCGCTGAATAACGGGTGATTGGTCGAGTCGGATTTATAGCCCGTAACGTAAAAAGATTGCCACCCGATACGGACGTGATCCGCCGGATCGAAATAGACGGTAAGCGTATCCAATTTTTTATCATTGAACGCGTAATCGGCGATAAGCGTCGTCCCGTAACGGAGCGTAACGCGGTTGTTTCCGGCATAATTTCCCACGGCTATGGTATCCGCGTAAACAACTTTTTTCTTGGCAAGTTGCTCTTGATATAAGGCGGTCCCTTTAAAGGCAAATCCGCCGCATTCTTCCACTCCGCTCGCATTTATTACTTCACTGAGGTCTTTACAGTCGTAAAAAGCGTACGCGCCGATCTTTTTGACGTTCTTTAAGTCGGCCGTCTTGATCTTACTGCCGCGGAAAGCGCCGTAGTCTATGGTCTCCAGGTCGGTCGGCAAAGACGAGGCCATCTTCGAGCAGTTATAGAAGGCGTAAGAACCGATCTTTTTGACGGAAGAAGGCAACGTGATATCGGAAAGAGCGGCGCAATAGTCCTCGTTGATGGTGATATCCTCTTCTTTATTCGTCTTTCCGCTACCGGAAAGCTGAGTCAGTCCGACCGAATCGAGAAGCGCGTCGAGATAAGCGAGGATCTCGCTGCTTTCCTCTTCTTCCTCCTCCTCTTCTTTCGGCTCGGTATAAGTGGGTCCGAACGCGAAGTCGCCTATTTCGGCCAGCCTGCTTCCTTCGGCAAAGCGAACCGATTTTAAATTGACGCATCCGGCAAAGGCGAACTTTCCGATATAGGTATAAGAAGCGGGAATAACGATGGTCTCCAACGTGGTGTCGCCGTAAAAAGCGTTATCGGCGATCCCGGTAATGGGTATATCGTTATAAGAATCGGGGAAAACGTAAGTGGAGTGATCAAGATTGGGATACGTGAGCCCCGTCACAAGTCCGTCCTTGGTCAAGACGTTATTCGGTTCCGCCTTGGCATAAGCGTAATAGGTCGTCTGCCCTTTTTTGCAGACCACTCTGCCCGTGATCTCTTCTCGACGGGTATCATCGGTATACCAGGTCAATTTATAGCCCGTCAGCGAAGGAAAAGAACCCGTTATATCCGTTCCCGCCGCTACGGTCATACTGTCGATGATCGGATCTTTCAGTTGCGCCGTGGTATAATTGATAACCGAAAAAGAAATATAAGCGCCGTCCGGAAAACTCGGATCGATCAAGGAGGACGAACCCGAGGAAAGGACGTACACCGTCTGCGTGGCCGTTTTGTCTCCGCTTTGCGCCGTCAACGTCGCAACGCCCGTTTTTAAGGCCTCCACTTCCTTTCCGCGCACGGTCAGAATAGTGTTGTTACTGCTGTACAATTCGTAATCGAACCTTCCGGGTCGCACGATGACCTCGGGCGTAAACACGTCTCCGACAGCCACGCTCGTTTCTTCTGCGGAAAACTCCAACTTATACGCGGCGGAACACCCCGTTAAGACAAGAGCGAACAGTATGATCAACAATAAAACGACTTTTTTCATTCTATTGATAATTATATCATATAATCGCTGAAATGCAACTTACAATCCATGGTAAGGCATACCTTTGCCGATCAAAAAATTATCAATATTCTTTGCTTATTTTGTAAATACGGGACGCCGAACTGCGGCGCACGTTTTGTTGCGTTATGCTCCCGTCCTTTTTTACGTTGACGATCAATCCGCCGCGGGAAGGGATATACCACTTATGCCGACAGGTTTCTCCGTAACTTAAGCGTATTCCGTCTTTATATACGACGTAATTGTTTTTGTGTTCGTGCCCGCAATAATATGCCTTCGTACTGCCCAGCGACACGATCGTCTCCAAAAGTTCGTCTTCGGTGTCGTCAGGACACTCCTTTTCTCGCCGCTTGCCATAAACGATCTCTTTGTTCTTTTCCGCCTCGTCATAGGCCTCTTTGTATTCCCTCATCGGGATATGCGAAAACATAACGGACGGGACGACCTTCGACGGATCGCCGTTTACTTCGACAGCTATATTGCGTACGGCGCTTGTATACCAGTCGATCTGCGATCTCTCAACGAAATGCGTCCCCGTTTCCGGTCCGCTCGTATCGATCGTAAAGATGGTCTGAATGATCTTACCGTTTTCGTCCGTCACGTTAAAAAAATTATTTCCATATCCATAAACGTCTTCGGGGCCTTTTTCGAATTTACAATAGGATAAACTTTCCAAATAATCGGCAATGTCCTTTTTACTCCAAGCCGAACCCTGCGCGTCGTGATTGCCGAACGTGAACGTCCATGGTATCTTATACGATTCCATTTTTTCTCCGAACGCCTTAAATATCTTGTCGTTACGATCGAAAACGTCGTTCACGTCGCCGGTCACGATAATAAGATCAGGCTTTGAAAGATCAACGAGTTCGTCCATTGTCCGGAACGCGCGCTTTTGATAACCTTCATCGTCTTCCAAATGCAGATCGGTCATCATCAAAATAACGTACGCGGTATCATCGGCTTTTACGACCGCTTTTTGCGTGCATCCGGCAAAAGAAAAAACGATCGAAGAAAACAACGCCGCGATCAAAGTCCGACTCACTGTTTTGTAAAAAGTTTTTTTCATACGCTCCCATCTCCTGTTATTTTGATTTTAGCAAATTCCCTTCCGATAGTCAATAACGATATTTTTTATCGTCCGGTCGCGCCGGCGCTAAAAATTTTACTTTAATTCGCTTTACAAATCCGAAAAATGTGGTACAATATCAATATCGCCATCGAGCGTGCTGGTATGGCCTAACGGTAAGGCATCTCATTCGTAATGAGAGGATTGTAAGTTCGAATCTCACTACCAGCTCCAGGAAAAAGCAGTGATTTGAAAATCAAATCGCTGCTTTTTCGGTTATATTCGCCTGTTACGAGTTATATTGCTACGCGGTTATATTCAGCCAAGGCCGAGTTATATTGCGCACTGCGCAGTTCGGCGACTATAATATCACTGCGACCGTAGGAAACAATATAACTATGCCGCAAGGCATAATATAACTGCGAACACCGAAAGCAATATAACTTTTTTCCCATTCCCATTGACATACCCTTCCTTATTCTGTAAAATCAATACAGA
>CACXDF010000027.1 GCA_902766325.1 uncultured Eubacteriales bacterium
TAAAGAGCGTAGAAGATCGCGCGGGATCTGTCGGCCGTGACAGCGGCCGTCTTTCCGTACAGTTGATCGTTCAAAACATCGTATACGGCATCGGCGGCGTCTTTCGCGTTTCTACCGTTTATATTGAGCGAACTATAGAAATTGCTATAGTCGGTCGTGATCGTATCCGCCGTCTTTTTCAAGTAATATAACTGATCATTCTGTTTATAGAAAGAAGACGTGTTGACCGTCGAGAAATTCTTCCAGTCGTTAAGAACGCTCAGCCCGATATCGTTATCTCCGTATCTCGGTCTGTATGCGGATTGGGAATAATAAGTCTTGCCGCTTTGTTGCGTTGCGTCGCCCGTAAGAACGTACGTATCTCTCGAGTAAGCGCCGAAAGAACGGGTGACTTTTTCGTACAAGCTGCCCGGCACGAACGCATACGAATAGTAATCCACGTTTGCCTGCGCGTTGGTGTCTTGGCTTTCGATATACTGATTCGCCGTCGTATCGAACACATAATAATGCAGTCCTCTCAGATCGTCGCCGGGTTCCGTCGCTACTTTGGTATAGAACGATGCCTCGTCGTATTTCTTTATACCCCAAACGTTAACGGAAGAAAGCGCTTTGTCGGAGAACTTCAATAATTCGTCGGCGGAGGACAACGCGCCCGCATACGACTTAACGCCGTCGACTATATCGTCGATAAAGCCGTAAATATACTCGATATCCTCGGCGTAAGCGGCGCGACTTTCGCTTGCGAGCGTTTCTCTCTTACTGCTCGCCCACGGAACGAGAGTCGATTCCATCTCCGTGTTCCAAGCGGTGTTTTCGTTATTGGTCGTTACCGTATTTTGCGCCTGATCGTACTCAAAAGTGATCGTACCGGTTTTGGTAAGAGACCGCTCGTACCTGGCGGACAGCCATGCGGTACCTTCTACGCAGGAAGCTACCGGCGCAACGTAATAATAGGACGTGCCTTCTTCATAACTACCCGACGCAACGCAATACTTGCCTCCGGTAAGGACGCAAACATTACTGCCGATCGTGTCGCCGACCGTATAATCGGTATCGGCGATCATGGACCTTATATAATTCCCCATACGATAATAGGTCTTGCCGGATTTAAAGACGGAGTCGCTTGTTCTTTCATACGTTCCGCCGTTATTGACGAATACCTCCGTATTGATCGGATCCCCGACTTTGTAATCGGTATTTACCGCGAGCGCGATCGGCGTAGAAGCTCCGTCCGGATAGTAATAATATTTCTTACTGTTGTTCGGATTATCGTAGTTGTACGTAAACTTCGCGTCGGAAGTGATCACATAATTGTTTCCGCTCTTCTCATAAACGAGACCCTTGATCGCCGTTTCCAGCGGGAAGGCCTTCGTGCCTACGCCGTAATCCTCATTGGCGACCATCAAGGCGGGCTCGACTTGCGTATATTTCTTCATGGCGGTCAGTTTGACGCCGGAAGCGCTACTGTTTACCAAAGCGTTCAAAGATGCCGATCCGGACAACGCGGCCTGCTTGATCGCGGCGACGTTGACGGTGATGGCCACTTTGTATTCGACCGTATAGGACATTTCTTCCGTGCCTTTGCTGTCCTGGCTGTCGGTCGGTAAAGAATCCATCCAGGTAGTAGAGCCCTGTTCTTTATACCGTCTGGTCTGAGATACTCTTTCAAGAGTCTCCGTATAGCCCTTGCCGAACACGTTATCCGCGTACCATTGATTATCAAAATACTTCTTGGCGCTCTCACCGACGGTATTGACCAGCTCGCTGACTGTTTTTACCGCCGTTCCCGTACGATATCTGCTCACGATCGCGTCGCTGAGTACGTTACGATACGTCTCGACGATATTCTGCAGATAGGTCAGGAAATTACCGTATCCGATCTGGAGCATAGAGACGACCGTTTCGTTCGTCGCATACTTCTTGATCATATCCTCGGCAAGACTGGACAACGCGATGGAGCTTTCGGCGAGTTTATCGACCGCCGCGACGAACTCGTTGATCTTGGCGTTATATTCGCGATCGACGTATTCGTAATAGTTGCCGACGGACGAAGAAACGGGAGAAGTTACTTGAGTCGCTACATAATAGTTCTTTCCGCTCTGGAACTGCGCGTCATCCGTCAAAACGTACTTTTCGTCGGATAACACGTAATAGGTGCCTTCGGGGATGCTTTGACCGACCGTGACCGACGCCTGAGAGAGCGTATAATAGTTCTTTCCGGGCAGAACGACCGCGTCTCCGGTCCTTACGTACCAGAAACGATCGATCGCATCTTCGTAAATCGAACTTTCTTTGTACTCGTAGTAGTTATTAAGTCCGGAATTAACGGGCGAAATCACCTGTTCGAAACCATAGTAGCGTTTTTTCTGGAACTCGGTATCTTCCGTCAGATAATATTTACCTTCGAATTCTTCGAAGAACTCGCCCGCGGGAACGGTATCCAAGTACGTAACTTCTTCTTCCCTGACGATATAGTACTTCTTTCCGGAAACAACAGCCGTATCGGTCGTTTTTTCGTAATAGCGGTTTCTGCTGTTGACGATGATATCGACCACTTTCGCAAAGTCGGTCGCAGTGAACTTACCTTCGAAGATACCTCCCTTCCTGGCCAGTTCTTTCATGACGCGTTCGTACACGATCGAAACGGCGTCGTGATCGACGTCGCCGTCGATATCCTTTTTGATCTCGTCGTACAGCGCGCCGAGCGCATCGGAAAAACCGTCGTACATCTTGGCGTAGATATCCACGTTATCGGTCGAGAAGAAGCTCTTTTCTCCCGTGATACCGCTCGCAATATCCGTAATGGTGGCAAAAGCGGACGCGGTAATGGTGTCTCTCATTTTGATGCGGGTCAGTTCGTCGTTACGATACAACGACTCGAATACCACCGAATAGCGGATGTCGTTCAATTCGCGATAGCGCTTTTCGTCGGCGCTGATACGGATGAGCATATCGTAAGCCGCCGACTTGACGGAAGAAGCAAAGACTTCGTTTCCGGCTTTGACGTCGTACCAATAGTCGATCACGCCGGCCAAGATGGTCTTCGAAAGATCGGCCGTCCTCATAAAGTAATCGGAACCGGTGATATAGGCGAGCTTGGTTTTATTGAACGCCGGAATATCGAAATTGTTAAGGCAATAGCTGTTATAATAATCGCTCATATAAACGGCGAAAGGCGCGTTACCCTGCAAAGCGTACCCGAAGGCCACCGCATAATCCAGAATGGCGTTGTCGTATTCGGCGATCGCATTGCCGTTGATATCCTTCCGCAGTAAGGAATGCGCGTTCGAAAGGTAATCTCCCGTTATCATACTGTCATTTACCGAAACGAACGCCAAAGCGGCCGGATATATCCGATAATTGGTAGAGAAGTTCGACGGAAGATCGCTTGCGTACGTCGCATTCTTGACGTTATTTTCGGTCGCGTAGTTCGTTCCCGTCTTATCGAATTGCTGCGTATACGCTTCAATAGTAAGCGCGGTATCGAAAAGCTGCGGCAGCA
>CACXDF010000028.1 GCA_902766325.1 uncultured Eubacteriales bacterium
GGATTCGGGAGCACACTTGCCAAAGGTGCGATCAAGGGCGCAAAAGAAAGAGGGCTGCTCGGAGCCGTAGTCGGAGGAACAGAGGCCGCCGGAGCAGGGCTTGCCGGAGCTATCTTTATCGGTTTTTTAGCGGCGCTCGTAGGCAAGCCGAAAACAAAAGACTGACGTTGACAATCTAACCTGCGGCGTGTATAATGAAATCATGCCAAATTACATTCCGGAAGCCGACGGATTATATTTGCAAAACCCGTCGAACCTCTTTTATTTCAGTAAATATAACAACGCTGACGCCAAGATCCTTATCATCGGCAACGAACAGTACTACTTTACGGACGCAAGATATTTCGAAGAGGTCGAAACGCTGCCTTTTATTATAAAAAACATTGTTGATTTTTATTCTTTTATTCAAAAAAAGGATATTCATTTTTTAGCGACCGATATTTCCGTTACCGTAGACGAATACGAGATCTTATTAAATTGCGGCGTAAAAACAGTTAAAAACGTCAAAAATGAGATCGATAAAATAAGAGCCGTCAAGACCGAACAAGAAATAGAATCGATCGAAAAAGCGCAGAAGATAACCGATAAAACGTTCTGCGATATCATACCGTATATAAAAGAAGATATAACGGAAAAAGAACTCGACGGGATACTGAAAAGCCTGTTATACAGAAACGGCGCGGACGACCTTGCGTTCGATCCCATCGTTGCTTTCGGAAAGAATACGTCCAAACCGCATGCGCACCCGGGATATGACCGTTTAAAAAAAGGCGATCCCATCACCTTAGATTTCGGCGCGAAGCGCGGCGGTTATTGTTCGGATATGACGAGAACAATCTTTTTCGGAAAGCCGGACAATGATATGAAAAGCGTATACAATGCCGTTTTGACCGCGCAGACGAACGCTATCGAAAAATTACGCGCAGGGATGACCGGCGCTGAAGGGCAGCGACTCGTCACGGACTTCTTCGAGAAGCTCGGCGTAAGAGAATTTTTTACCCATTCTCTCGGACACAGTCTCGGCATTGATATCCATGAAAATCCGTGCTTATCCGCAAAAAATTTTGAACCGATACCCGAAAACGCCGTTCTAAGCGTCGAACCGGGACTGTATTTTCCGAAAAAATTCGGAGTAAGAATAGAAGATATCGTCGTTTTCACAAAAACAGGCGTAAGAAACTTGACAAACAGCGAAAAAAAGTTGATAATAATTTAAGAACATAATCAAAAGAACGGAGGAATTTTTTATGCCATATATAACCGCGGGCGATTTCAGAAAGGGTATCACGTTCGAACTGGACGGCACCGTACAACTTATCGTGGATTTCTTACACGTTAAACCGGGTAAAGGCGCCGCTTTTGTTCGCGCCAAGATCCGTAACGTTATGACGGGCGGCGTTATCGAAAGAACGTTCAACCCCAACGAAAAATACGAATTGGCTCACATCGAAAGAAAAAAGATGCAATACAGCTATGCCGACGGTGATTTCTATTACTTCATGGATCAAGAGACTTACGAGCAGATCCCCCTCGGAAAAGAACTCGTCGAAGACGCCCTTCACTTCATCAAGGAAGGCGACGAATGCGATATCGCTTTCTACAAGGGCAGCGCTTTCTCCTGCGATCCGCAAAACTTCGTCGAACTGAAAGTTATCGAAGCCGATCCCGGAATTGCCGGCGCGACCGCGCAACCCGGAACCAAGAACGCCACTCTGGAAACCGGTTATCAAATCCAGGTTCCTCTCTTTGTTAACGAAGGCGATACCATCCGCGTTGACACTCGTGACGGAAGCTATATGTCGAGAGTATAATTTCGACCCGATTAATCTATCATAATAAAAGCGCCGCAGGAATAAAATACTGCGGTGTTTTTTTATGCGTGAATTATTGGGAGAAAGACTGTTGTCTACTGTCCGCGACGTAAACGTCGTTACGGAATTTCGTCTGCGGGTCGGGCAAGAAACGTTAATAAAAACCTTAAAAGGCGACTATTATTGTGCTTTTCGTCCGACGGAAAAAGATATCGGCGAGATACTTAAAAAGGCAATGCGTTTTTCTCCCTACGCATACGAAAACGAACTTTCGGCAGGATACGTCCCTTATAAAAACGGGATCAGGATCGGAATTGCCGGAAAAGGGAAACTGAACGCGAATAAAAAAATACTTTTTTCCAACGTACGTTCTTTGTGCGTACGGATCCCGCACGAGATCGTCGGTTGTTCCGACAAACTGGGCGACTATTTTTCCGATTTTGTAAATACCGTCGTGATATCGCCTCCGTATTGCGGAAAAACGACTTTGATCCGAGATATGGCGCGCGTTCTGTCCGATCGCTACGACACTCTTTATATCGACGAACGGTACGAACTTTGCGGAGAAACTTTATCGTTAAGCGTCGGAAAAAAAGCCGACGTTATTCAGGGCGTTGAAAAAAAATACCTGTACGAAAACGTCATCCGTGCGATGGCGCCCGAGATCGTCGTATGCGACGAACTGTTTTGCGACGAGGACTTTTTTGCCGTAAAAAGGTTTTTTCACGCGGGAATAAAATGCTTAGCGTCTTTCCATGCGCCTTCGATCGATCGTTTGCCGCCGATCGGAAAAGAAATATTCAATAAGTATATCGTCCTTAGCGACAAACCGTTTATCGGCACGATAGCGGCGATGGGATACGTCCGTGCTTAAAATATTCGGCGCAGTATTCATAATTCTTTCAGGGATCGTCCTCGGCAAAGCGATCGAAACAAAATACAAGCAAAAAGTTGATTTTTGGAAAGAAATCCTGACTTTTTTTACGTTATGTGAAAGCGAGATCGAACGATTCGGCGCCGATCTTGAATCTCTTTTTCAAATGGAACGACAAAAAGAAAACAAGTATTCCGGAATGATCGCGGATGCCGTTCAATATAATAAAACGTCCGATCCCGATACCAAAATATTGACGGATTTTTTATCCGAACTGAGATCGGTGGGGAGCGCGACGCAAAGTAAGGTTTTTTCTGAATACGAAAAAATCGCCGAACAAAAAATCGAAAATGCCAAAACGGAACTCGAAAAAAAAGGACGTACGTTTTTCAGACTGATACCTGTACTTTTTGCCGGTATAGCGATCGTACTTTGGTAAAAGGAGGCACTATGGGGATCGACGTGATCTTTAAAATCGCCGGGATCGGGATCATCACCGCCGTCGTTAACAGCATATTGGAAAAATCCGATAAAAAAGAAATTGCGACTTTCGTTACCATCGCCGGATTGATACTCGTGCTGGTCATCGTGGTCGATATGATGGGCGGTCTCTTCGGCACGCTGAAGAGTATTTTTTATCTCGATTAAAAAATGGAACTGCTCGGAAAAATAATAGGAGTTGCGTTCGTCGCCGTCACGGCGTATTCTCTTTTACGCGTCGAACAACCGCAGATCGGACGTTTGCTGATCGTCGCGGCGGGGTGCTTGATCGTGATACTTCTCGCCGATCCGATCTCGTCCGTCATACGTACGGTTTCATCACTCGGTAAAAGCGCAGGGCTGACATCCGTCGTCTTTTCTTCGCTGCTGAAGATCGTCGGTATCGGCTACCTGACCGAATTTTCCGTCTCTTTATGCAACGATAACGATTGCTCGGCTCTGGGTAAAAAAATCGAATTGGGCGGAAAAATCATTATTTTATTATCCGCAATGCCGATACTGACCGATACTATCACGCTTTTAGAGGCACTGATTTGAAACGAACGTTCACATTTTCCATATTATTTTTGTTCGCCGTTGCGTTCTTATTCGTAAATTTTATCCCCGCCTCGAAAAGCGCGGCGTCGGCGGAAAACGAAGAAGAAAAAAAGGAAAAAATAATAAACGACGTGATCGACAGCGTCGATCTGAACGCTTATGAAGAATTATTGACTGTATTGACCGAAGAATACGGCATTAACACTCGATCGACCGTCAAAGAAACCATCCTGAAAATCATAAAAGGGGAGCCCGCACCCGATCCCGAGTATTTTTTTAAATTGACGCTCGAAATACTTGTCGGTAACGTAGGCGGATTTTTGACGCAAGGCGCCGTAATACTGCTTATTTCGGTTCTTCTGTCCGTACTTACCAATCTTACGTCCGGTTTTGCGACACAGTCCGTCAACAAGATCGTATACGTAGCTTGCTACGGCGTAATTATTGTCGTCGCGCTGAATCTGACAGGTTCGGCGATAAACGCCGCGTCGAATACCATTCGATATCTTTCTTACTTTTCGGAAGTAGCTTTTCCGCCGCTTATGACCGTTATGACGGCTCTCGGTTCCGTCAATGCAACCGGATTATATCAACCGGCTCTCGCTTTCTTTTCCGTGATAGTTTCTTCTCTTATCGATAAAGTCGTCTTGCCCGGTTTTTTCGTCTGTATCGCGCTGACGATCGTCGGTCATATCAATGAAAACATAAAACTCGGGAAAATGGTAAAAACGGTTCGATCTGCTATCGGATGGTGCGTATCCTTCCTTTTCGGACTTCTCGGCGCCATCACTACGGCACGGGGCATCGCGGGCGCGGGAAACGATTCTTTGGCGATTCGCGGCGCAAAATACGCCTTATCAGGATACGTACCCATCGTCGGCAACTACTTGAAAGACGGCTTCGATATCGTCGTTTCTTCTTGTATCCTCGTAAAAAACGCGATTGGCGTGACCGCAGTTCTGTCGCTGATCATTATCGTTGTATCACCTCTGATAAAGATCCTTTTAAGTATATTTACGCTGCGACTGACGGCTTCTTTTGCGGAACCTTTCGGCGATAGTAAGATCCCGACGATGCTGTACGAACTGTCCGACTGCCTTAAATTACTTGTCGTACTGCTGCTTTGCGCCGCGTTTACGCTGTTTATCCTCGTAATGCTGATCATTCTTTCCTGTAACGGCGGTAGCTTATGAAAGAATGGATACTGACCGTTTCCGCCGTATGTCTGATCGCGACGATCCTGGAGATATTTTTAAGCGAAGGAACCACGAAAAAGTATGTCGTGGGCTTTTTACGCCTCGGACTAGTCATGCTCATGCTCGCGCCTCTCGTTAATTTAATAAAAAAACCGAACGATATAAAAGATTTTTTACAAGCGGAAGAAACGACTGTCGAAAACGTATCGATTCGGGAAGAGTTTTTTCTTATGCTTGCCGAAAAAAGTTTGAACGATCAAGGGATCGATTGTTCGATCTCGCTGCAAAAAAACGATAAAGAAGAAATCGAATTCGTCGATATCTACCTGAAAGAACCTGTCATATCGGAAAATGAAGGGAATATATATAAAAACAGCAAAACGGTGACGGATACGATAAAAACATATCTCGGGATCGGAGAGGAACAAGTGCGGGTATGGGGCAAATAAAGGACGCGATAAAAAAGGGAAAAAACTTACCCGGTATAAAACTTTTTTGCGTTCTTTTGATCGCCGGAGTCGCGCTTCTGGTCGCCGGTAAGTTTTTTACCACGCCGAAAAACGATACTCCGACCGGAAAAAACTCCGTTTTTACGGAACAAGAAGAAAAAATAGCCGGGATTCTGTCCGAGATCGACGGGGTGGGGGAGGTGCAAGTCATGATAACGACCAAGGATAAAACGAGTAGCGTTCTGGTCGTCGCCAAAAACGCCGACGACCCCGCGACAAGGATCAAAATACGACAGGCAGTCCGAACCATCGTTCAAACGGACGATAAGAATATAAAAATAATAAAAAAACAATCATAATAATCAATTAGGAGGCATTAACAATGAAAGTCAACAAGAAAAAAATCATCGTACTGGTATCTTTGGTCGTACTGCTTGCGGGCGTAGCGTGCCTGAATTACTTTCTGACCGCGCAAAAAGCTAAAAACGCAAAAAACAACGCGCAACCGGAACAAGCCGCGCCTACGTTCTTCGCAACATACAGAGACGATCGCACGGCAACGAGAAATCAAGAGATACTTTATCTCGAAGAGATCATGACAAGCGCCACTTCCGACGAAGCGACCGTTTCCGACGCGAAAAAAATGTATCTCAGTCTGGTAAACAATATGGAAACGGAAACCAGTCTCGAAGGTCTGATTAAAGCCTACGGATTCGACGACTGTATCGTCACGATCAGCGACAATAACGTCAACGTCGTCATTAAGGACAGTGAACTGACGTTGGAAGAAACGGCGCAGGTTCTTAATATCATCACGGAGCAAACGGAGTATACCGCCGCGGACGTCGTCGTCATCCCGTACGTATAAACCTATAAAAGGTTTAAAATGTGCTTGCCTTAAAGAGTCTTTTGTGTTATACTTTCGGTATGAAAAGTGTCATAAAGGACTCTTTAACGCAAGAAGAAACGTCTCGCTATACCAATCTCGTCACTTCGCTCGTCAATACCGCCATGATCAATACGGAAGGTATCGCGAAAGAATTGAACGACGGTAAAAGAAAAAAATCCAAATCCGGTTTTTCTTTGGGCAGCAGGAACGTTCACGTTTATATCGGCGGCACGACGGTGTCCGTCGACGTTTATATTAATGTAATTTTTGGATTCAGCGTTCCGCACGTTGCGTGCGAATTGCAAGAGAAGATCATCGACGCCATTAAAGAAAACACTCCCTTGACGCCCGGTTCGATCAACGTCAACGTCAGTAACGCCATCTTTTTATCGGTATGAGCAGAAAAATAGCAAGAGAATACGCTTACAAGTTGGTTTTCGAATACTTATTCAACCACGCAAAAAACACAAAAACATACGACGTCTTTACCAATGCGGATTTAGACGCCGAGGACGTCAAGTATCTGGAAAAAGTATATTCCGGCATTACGGAGCACTACGACGAACTGATCTCCGTCGTAGAAAAGTACTCTCAGGGCTTCGCCGCGGACAGAATTTACAAAACCGATCTTTCGGCTTTGCTTGTGGCGATCTATGAAATGAAATACATGAACAAAGAGATCCCGCTTTCCGTTTCCATAAACGAAGCGGTCGTTTTGGTCAAACATTATTCTACCGAAAAAAGTCACTCTTTCGTCAATGGGATACTTTCTTCGGTATATAAGGAAGTAACGGCAAATGATCCTGATCGACGGTAAAAAAACATCCGAAAAAATAAGAGCAGAACTGGCTGAAGAAGTAAAAAATATGCCCCGCGAAGTCGGCTTGGCCGTCATTATCGTAGGGGATGACGCGGCTTCTCAGGTTTACGTTCGCAATAAAGAAAAAGCCTGCCAACAGCTTGGTATCCAATCCTATCGCTACTCTTTCCCGTCCTCAATTACGGAAGAAGAACTGAAAAAGACCATTGCGGATCTAAATGCCGATAAGCGTATCAACGGTATCCTCGTACAATTGCCGCTGCCGAAACACTTGAACGAAAGAAGAATACTGGAGTGTATCGCAACGGAAAAAGACGTCGACGGATTCAGCGCCAATCAAATCGGAAAATTATTGCTCGGAGAGGATTGTTTGGTGTCCTGCACGCCGCAGGGCATAATGAAACTTTTGTCCGAATACGGTATTTCCGTCGCCGGAAAGCACGCGGTCGTGGTAGGACGTAGCAATATCGTCGGCAAACCGATTTCGCTTCTTCTTTTGCAAGCGAACGCCACGGTCTCTGTATGCCACTCGAAAACGGCCGATCTCGCCGCGATCACTAAGCAAGCCGATATTCTTGTCGTTGCGATCGGAAAAGCCAAATTTATCACAGCCGATATGGTCAAAGAAGGAGCCGTCGTCATCGACGTCGGCATCAACAGAGTAGACGGCAAATTATACGGCGACGTCGATTTTGAAAACGTCGCTCCCAAGTGCTCCTATATCACTCCCGTTCCGGGCGGAGTCGGCCCTATGACGGTCACCTGTTTGATGTGCAATACCGTTAAGGCGGCAAAAAATGCCCTCTAAAGACTATTTAACGGTAGAAGAATTAAATTATTACATCTCACATATCTTCAATGAAGAAGAATTACTTCATAACGTTCCCGTCGTAGGCGAAGTCTCCGGATGTTCGGTTGTCGGCGGACATTGTTATTTTGTCCTGAAAGACGCCAAAGCTCAAATAAAAATCGTTTTTTATAACTGCCCGCCCGAAATGGCCCCGAAAAACGGCTCTCAAGTACTCGTTCGCGGTAGCGTCGATTACTATTCCAAAGGCGGTCAAATCAACGTAAAAGCCTATCAAATCACGCCTTTCGGACGCGGTCTGCTGTACGAAAAGTTAGAACAGCTTCGTAAAAAGCTGGAACAGGAAGGACTTTTCCGCGAGGATCATAAAAAAGACATCCCGATCCGACCCAAACGTATCGCCGTCATAACGAGTACCCAAGGCGCCGCGGTACAAGATTTTTTGACCACGTCATTAAAAAAGAATACCGTTACCGATATATCCGTCATCGACGTAAGGGTGCAGGGTGAAAACTGCGTATCCGATATTATAACGGCGCTTATCAATGCCGACGAATACGGATTCGACGTCATTATTCTGGCAAGAGGGGGAGGCTCTTTCGAAGATCTGTACTCTTTTAACGACGAACAGCTGGTTCGCGTCATCTATAACATGAAGACGCCCGTCATTTCGGCGATCGGTCACGAAACCGATTATACGCTTTGCGATTACGTCGCCGACTATCGGGCCATCACGCCGACGGCAGCAGCGGAGAAAGTCGCGTTCGACGCAGATCTTATTAAAAACGAAATATTAGATCTTGCAGATCAAATAGGAGATAAAGTAAACGATATCTTTTTTTCCGTAGAAAACAGGATCAAAAACAACGCGCAAACAATTAAAAATAAAGCAAACTTCATCATCAAATTACAACAAGAAAAAATCAATTCTTGTTTAAAACTTGCAAAGATTTATCAAAATCACATTTTTGAGTCAAAATCTAATAAATTAAATGAAATTTTGACAAGATTAGATCATTTAAGTCCGACACGCTTATTAAAAAGCGGTTATTTTAGAATAGTTAAAGACGGTAACGATATTTATTCCTCAAAAGAAATAAAGGAAAACGACAAAATCTTGATCGTCGGAGAAACGGAAAAAATAACCGCGATCGTCGAGAAAAAGGAGAGATTATGACGTACGAAGAAACAATCAAAAAGTTAGAAGAGATCGTAGAAAAACTCAACCAAGATAAGATCGGCATACAAGAAAGTCTCTCTCTTTATTCCGAAGGGATCGAACTTGCCAAGATCGGTCTGAAAGAACTGAATTCTTTTAAAGGCAAGATCGAACTGCTCAACAAAGATCTGACCGCGTTGGAAACGCCGACGGAGACGGACGATGACGAAAATTGATTTTGAAAAGCCGATAAACGACCTTCTTCTTTCAATTGAAAAAAAATATCCGCCGAAACTTTTTTCGGCGATTAAGTACGCCGTTGGATCGGGAGGAAAAAGAATTCGTCCTACGCTTTGCTTTTTATCCGCCGATTTTTGCGACGTTCCGCGCAAAAACGCGCTTTCTTTCGCCTTAGCGATAGAACTCATTCATTCTTACAGCCTTATTCACGACGACCTTCCTTGCATGGATAACGACGTCTTAAGAAGAGGAAAACCGACCGTTCACGTCGCTTTCGGAGAAGCAACGGCCCTTCTTGCCGGCGACGCGCTCCTGAATCTTGCGTTCGAAACGCTTTTTTCCGCCGCAAAAACGAATTCCGATCTTCTTCCCGCTTGCGAATTGATCGCCGAATGCGCCGGGGGGCAGGGTATGATCGGCGGACAAGCACTGGAATTTGAAAACGAACGTTTTTCGGAAGAGGACCTGTTTATTTTGGACAAAAAAAAGACGGGGATGCTCATTAAATGCGCTATTCTTTCGCCCGCTTATCTTTCCGGCTCGCCCGAAAAAACTTCGGCTCTTTCTTCCTTCGCCGATTATGCCGGTCTCGCGTTTCAATTATCCGACGACCTGATCGACGCCGATAAAGAGGAAAAAACGTCGTTTGTTACCGTTTGCGGAAAAGAAAAAACCAAATCCATGCTTCTTTCTCTACGAGAAAAAGCCCGCTTGGCGCTATCCAAATGGCCGGGAGAGAACGAAGCGTTATATGCTTTTTTCGATAAACTCGCATTCAGAAATAATTAAAAACGTAAATAATTTGACTTTTTCGCACATATATGTTATTGTAATGTCACGGTGGCACAGTATTCTAGTCAGGTACAAAACAGTCAGGACGGGGATAAAATACCGTTAAAGGGCACATCGTTGAAGTTTCTTGTGCTGGCCTTGGTTGCCCAAACCGGGGCTGGTGCTGGGAGTTAAGATTTTTGGGCATACCGTAATGGCATGCGGCCTATGACCCAGCTATCGTGGAGACCCGTATCGGCAGAAGTATTCAGTCTTTTGCTGACCGGGATTAAACCTGCAATGCGGTAAACAATAGCTGTGTGCAGTGTAGCCTGCCTTGAGTGGA
>CACXDF010000029.1 GCA_902766325.1 uncultured Eubacteriales bacterium
AGGTCGATCTCGCCGATCGGCTCTTCAAGCATATTCGTTTCGGTTACCTTTTTCGGTCGTTTGGATAACGTGATCGCCGCTTTCGAACATATCCCTTCCGCTTCGTAAACGCGAAGGACGACGCCTTTTCCGTTTTCGGAAGGCTTGAGGGTGTCGACGACGACGTTCCTTTTATTCGCAACGGCGTAAGATGGAAGAACGGCTGCGTTTTTACGAACGACGAGAGGATTATTGTAAAGGGCGGCATAGCGCGGTGTTTCCGCGTCGAAAGCGGAACCCTCGTGCGGATAGTACGCAAAATAAAGAGTGTGCTTTCTTCTGTCGCAGGTCGGATCGGGATTGGTCGGGGAGCGGAGCAGGTTAAGAGAGACAAGACCGTTTTTGACGCGCCAGCCGTACTTCGATTTGGTCATAAAGGAGATACCGCCGATATCGATCCACTTTTGCGCGCAGATCTCGTGCTTGGCTTTGTCACGTGAATTCTTTTCGGTGGTCGGACGTTTGATCGTACTCATTTGTATATTGCACAGTACCTCGTCCGCCCATTCTTTCGGCTCGGCTTCGACGCGGAGCATCTTGTGATCTTCTTTCCAGTCGACGTCCAGTTCCATCTCGACGTACGGACTCCCCGTTCGCAGGATCACGCGACGCGTAAAGGTCGACGCAGAAGCCTCGGACGTCATTTCATGACAGATATATCCGCACCCTTCGGTCACTTTCGGATCGGTAAAGATCAACGTTTGGCTCGGCGCGGACAGATAGGAGTATTCCACTTCCCATGCGTCGAATCTTTTCGTGGTGTCGGTATGTAATTTAAAGCGCCCGGCGTGACCTTTCAGATATTCTTTTCCATCCTTTATCAAAGAAACGATATCGCCGCTTTTATCGAATTTGACGGTTAAAAATTCGTTTTGCAGAAAGTCGTCTCCGCCGCTCAAACAGTTTTCTTTCTCGTAAGGACAGAGCTTACTGCCGCCGTAAGGAACGGCTTTTGTTTCGTACAGAGCGTCGTTATAGACTACCGTTTCTTTGCCGCCGTAAGGATTGAAGTTATACGCGACGAGGTCGCTTCCCGCGAGGGTGGATAACGCGTTGTCGCGGAAAGAAATAAGTTCTTTTCGGAGGACTTCGTGTCGGGCAAAACATTCTTTATAGACCCGTTCGACGGAAGTGCCGGGAAGGATGTCGTGGAATTGATAGAGCAAAAATTCTTTCCATATCTTATCCGCTTTTTCTTTATCGAAAAGACCGGTCGAAACGGCGAGGTATTCGGCGTTGTGCAGAGCATATTCCGTCAGTTCGTTGTGCCGTTTGATATCGCTTTGCGTCGTGTACGTGCCGCGGTGAAATTCCAGATACAATTCTCCTTGATGTTCGGGCATTTTATCGCGGTATTTTTCCATTTCTTCGAACATATCGACGATGGGTGAAAAAACAACTTTGGGTAAAACCGAAGAATCCTTTTGGCGAAGGTAGGATTCGATATGCCCGACGCTCGGGCCGGCTCCGCCGTCGCCCATGCCGAAGAGAGAAGCCCAAACGGGAACGATATCCTTTTCGCCGTACTCCGCCATCGCGGGTACCGTGTTGATGGGCATCGCTTCGCCGCTGTAGGTGTGTTCGGGCGGAATATGCGCGATGACTTCGGTGCCGTCCACACCCTTCCAACGGAAGGTATGATAGGGGATCTTGTTCGTGTCGCTCCAAGTCAGTTTCATGGTCAAGAAGTAATCCATGCCGCTCTTTTTCAGGATTTGCGGCAGATTTCCGCTGAAACCGAAGGTGTCCGGCAACCAACACGTTTTGCAGATGTGACCGAATTTTTCTTTCCAGTATTTTTGTCCGTAAAGAGCCTGACGTATAAGCGACTCGCCCGACGGAAGGTTAGTGTCCGACTCTACCCAAAAGCCGCCCTGAAGTTCGAGTCGCTTTTGTTTTTCCGCGTTGACAAGCTGAGAAAAAAGTTCCGGAGAAAGGTCTTCCAACCACTCGAATTGTTGCGGCTGACTGGCGCCGTAGACGTACCCGTCGTACTTCTTTATATTGTTTAATTGATTAATAAAGGTTCTTATTTCTTTACGTTTGGTTTCCCGTATAGGCCACATAAAGGCAAGATCGAGATGTCCGTGGCCTACGGCGTACACAGTGTAAGGCGGAACCGAGCCTTTTTTCCGTTCGGAAGAAATAACTTTACGCGCATTCTCGACGTTTTTTGCGGAAGAAAAAACGATGCCGGGCGCGGATTTTAGTAAAGAGCCGTTCATGGTTTGGTGCTTTCGGGTAAAGAAGGGATGATAAGGCTTTGTCAGCGCCAGGTTTTGCACGTCGTAAAAAAGACCGGCTATATCGTCTCTTGCGACGCAGATATCGGCTTGACGGAAGACGCCGACTTCTTTCGTTCTTTTCTCGGCGTTATCACCTGCGTCCAGCCACAGATCGATCTCTTCGTCGCCGTTTGAGCAGGGACAGACTTCGATGATCTTTTTGCCGCGCAGGATATGAAAATTCTTTTCGATGGGAGCGATATCGGTGATACCCGCAAACGGCTTTCCGTCTTGCGTATAAGCGCATCCTTCGCCGCCGACGTCGATCAAAAGGACGACGTGCTTTCCTTTGGCCTTCGGCGGGACCTTGCCCGTAAAGTGCATCCACGCGCATCCGAAGAGGTCTTTCGACCACTTTTCGCCGACGCGTAAGGGGGAATAAGAATGGTTTTTACGATCGGGAAAAGGTACGGGTTCTTGCGAATAAAAGTATTCGCATCGTAAAGAAGCCAGTTTGACGTAGCTCTTTTTACGCAACAAACTCATAGCGACTTGATCGCCGAGTTGTATGGCGTATTTGAAAAGGGCTTTGTTATCGCTCATTTTTTTCTCCTGTTGATCAGATTTTTAAAAATATTGTTAAAAGCGCAAAAATCGGTCGCTTTTTCGGTGACGAGCAATAGTGACGGAAGAACGAGCAGGACGATCCCCATAGACAGCGCGGCGCCCGCGCCCAGTAACGAACCCAATGCGGATACGACGCCTGACGCAGCGACGGACAGCACGAATCCCGTCAGGGTAAGGATAACGCCGGACGTGATAATTGTGGGGAAGACGGCGTTCAGAGACTCCGCCATCGCTTGCAGTCTGTCGTCGATCTGCGTTCGCAAAGCATAATACCGATTGGTCAGTACGATGGCATAGTCGATGGTCGCGCCCATCTGTACCGCCGTAATAATGAGATATCCGATAAAGCACAGCGGATATCCGGACAAGTACGGAATGACGAAGTTGATCCAAATGCCTGCCTGTATGGCAAAGGCGAGCAGGATCGGCAGGAGGGCGTTTCTGAAGGTGAAGAACAGGATGATCAGAATAAACGAGAGAGTGAACAAAATGATATGCAAGTTATCCTGCGGGAAGTATTCCGACATATCGTGGCACACTACCGTTTCGCCCGTCAAATAATATTCGTCGTAATAGTCCTTTAACCCGGTCTTGAGCGCGGCGACCAACTCGAACGCTTCTTTATCTTCTACGCCCGCGTTGATGTTAAAGGTCATCCGAACGTAGTTCTCGCCGAAAAGATTCTGCTTTGCGTAAGAGAGTTGCGATAAGCTCCCGCGATAACTTTTCGGAATGAATAAAGAAAGCTCTTCGTCTTCCGAAACGAATATAAGTAGGTCGATCAAAGGCACCTTGGCGTCGTTCGGTAGATCGTTTGAGGAGCAGTATCGGTCGTAAGCGACGTCGACGTACACCGAGGCCATACTCGATAATGAAGAGGTGTTTTCGCTGTCGGAAGCCATCATCGACGGAATGATCTCCTGCGCTTCTTCTCTGGTAAAAGCGTCGGTCAGGTATACCTCGTCGGCGATCTGCATAACCGTAGAATCCACCACCTCAAAAGAGGTAACGTAATCAATCAACCGATGTTGTTTTTCGCTGTCTCCGTCGTTGGGAACTATAATAACGAGAGGATTCATTGTTCCGAAACCCCGTTCCAAAGCCACCTTTTTGGATTTATCGAGTTCGGCGCCGCCGTTCATCGTGAAGGAATAGGAGCTGAAAAATTGCCCTACGCCGGCAAAGATGGCAATGACGAGGAAAACGGGCACGATGATCTTACGCGCTTTTAAGATCGCTTTGGTCGGCTTCGTGATGTTGGGCACGAAGGGCTTATGACGGCTTTTATCCAAAGGCTTGGAAAAAAGAACGAGCAAGGCGGGCATAAAGAATACGACGGATAGGAGACTGAACACAATGCCTTTTGCGAGCGCAAGCCCGATCTCCGTTCCGATTTTCATCGCCATAAACATCAGCGCGCACAGCCCGGCAATGGTGGTGAAAGAACTGGATAGGATCTCCGGTACTCCTTTTTTCTGCGCGTCGATCGCCGCTTCTTTCGGGTCTTTGCCGTTTAAGCGTTCTTCCATATATCTGTGCATGAGTATGACGGAGTAGTCGATGGACAGCGCCAATTGGAGCACGATGGAAACAAGGTTGGATATGTAGGATATGCCGTTGAAAATGAAGTTCGTTCCCATATTCAATAAGACGGCCACGCCGAAACTGAGCAGAAGGGGAACAAGCTCGAAATAAGATTTTGAGGTAACAAGGAGCATCGCGAGAATGATGACCGCGATGGCAATGCCGATTTTCATAATGCTCTCTTCCGTTTCCAACTTGGTATAGTAGGAGATAGCGGACTGCCCGAGGAAAGTCGCGTTATACGGCTTGCCCGCCTTGATCAACCGTTGCATGGTAGAAAAGCAACCCTGCGTGGAGTCGTAGTCGGTCAGCATAACGGTCAGCATCGCCGTACTGTTTTCGGAATTGTAGGAAGTGGTGGGTTCAAAAATGATCGACGCGACGCCATCCGTTTTTGATAGTTCGTCGGAGATATCTTTCGCTTCTTGAACGGTGACGTCCGGCAGTATGACATAAGTCATACCTTTGTCGTCGAATTCCTGTTTCAACACGTCGAGACCGACGGCCGAAACGCTTTCGTCCGGCAGATACGTGGAGACGTCGTACACGATCTTTGTAAACGGAATAACAACGGCGCAAACGACGGACAATACGAGAAAGAGTATTGCCATCGGCCAGCGATATTTGACGGTAAACGTAGCGAATTTGTCCGTTATTTTACCCACAGCGGTTTTTTGCATGATACGACCTCCTTGTTCTATGTATATCTGTGTAATTTAATTATAAGTCAATCCGACGTATAATTCAATGCGTTTTACGGTTTTTTTAAGCTATTCGTTATTTTTATGCGGCAGGAAGTCCGATCGTTCCTTTGCTCTTGCAAAATCGCCTGTTCTGTGGTAAAATTACGTTAAGAGATATTAAGAAAGAAGGAGACGGAAATGACAGATAATAAGTTTGTTTTAGACTTTGTTGAAAAATACAGAAAGCTCTTTAAACCCGACGACGTCGTTTGGGTGGACGAGAGTAAAGAACAGCAAAAACTCCTCGTCAGCGACGCCATTGCGGAAGGCGAAGTGACCAGGCTCAGTAACAGCGCTTAGCCGGGATGTCTTTATCACCGCACGGCGGAAAACGACGTTGCGAGAGTGGAAGACAGGACTTTCATTTGCACCCCGACACAAGAAGAAGCCGGCGTGACCAATAACTGGATGGATCCGGCCGAAGCGTACAAAAAACTGGACGCCATCGCGGACGGCGCCATGAAAGGTCGTACGATGTACGTCATACCTTTTTCTATGGGCAAGATCGGCTCTTCGTTCGCAAAGTACGGCATAGAACTGACGGACAGCCTTTACGTCGTACTCAATATGAAGATCATGACCCGCGTTTCGAGCAAGGTGTACGAACAATTAAAAGGCGGAGACGATTTTGTCAAAGGCATTCACAGTAAAGTAAATCTCGATGCGGAAAACCGCTATATCTGCCAGTTCCCGCAGGATAATACCATTTATTCATTAAACAGCGGCTACGGCGGCAACGTGCTTCTCGGCAAAAAGTGTTTTGCGCTCCGTATCGCCTCTTATCAGGGGTGGAAAGAAGGCTGGATGGCGGAACATATGCTTATTTTGGGCGTCGAAAGACCGGACGGAGACGTAAAGTACGTTTGCGCCGCTTTCCCCAGCGCCTGCGGTAAGACCAACCTCGCCATGATGATCCCGCCGGAAGGGTATCGTGCCAAAGGGTATAAGATCTGGACAGTCGGCGACGATATTGCCTGGATCCGGAAAAGAAACGGCGCCTTTTACGCCGTCAATCCGGAAAACGGATTTTTCGGCGTAGCGCCCGGCACGAGCGCAAAGTCCAATCCCAACGCGCTCGCCATGACGAAACGCAATACCATCTTTACCAACGTCGCTCTCGACACCAAGCATAATACCGTTTGGTGGGAAGGCATGGGCGTGCCCGCGCCCGAACGCGCCGAGGACTGGAAGGGCAACAAGTGGAAAGAAGGGATGACGGACGCCGACGGCAAACCGATCAAGGCCGCCCATCCCAACAGTCGCTTTACCGTACCCGCCAAAAACTGCCCGTGCCTCAGTAAAGAATTCGAGAACGGCCGCGGCGTGCCCATTTCCGCCTTCATTTTCGGCGGACGCAGGGCGAAACTGACTCCTCTTGTGTACGAAGCGCGCGACTGGGAACACGGCGTCTTTATGGGTTCCGTTATGTCCAGCGAAACGACCGCCGCCGCTACCGGTAAGGTGGGCGTCGTCCGTCACGACCCGATGGCTATGCTTCCGTTCTGCGGCTATAATATGTGCGACTACTTCGAGCATTGGCTCTCCATGGGCGCGCGTATGAAGAACCCGCCGAAAATTTTCAACGTCAACTGGTTCCGCACCGACGAAAGCGGAAACTATATCTGGCCGGGCTTCGGCGATAACCTGCGCGTTCTCGACTGGATACTGCGTCGTTGCGACGGTACCGTCGACGCATACGAGACCCCCATCGGCTACCTGCCGTATCCTAAGGATATCGACCTTTCCGGTACGAACGTGACCGAAGAACAGCTTTCTTCCATCCTCGACGTCGATAAAATAGCTTGGTATTACGAGGCCGTCGATATCGGCGAGTTCTACAAAAAATTCGGCGATAAACTGCCGGAAAAACTGGCAAAGCAACTGAGAATTTTGAAAAAGAACCTGAAGGAGTAATGAAGAGGGCAAGGAAACTTGCCCTTTTGATTTTGTCTTTCCAATCCTGTTGCTTCAAAAAACCATATTTACTAAAACCTTATAAGGAGACGTCTATGAAAAAGTGCTTAATACTTGTATGTATTGCGTTGATTTGTATATTGTTATGCTCCTGTCGGGTATATGTGTATGAGGAAGACGTAGGAAGATATTACCTTTATGAAAACGGCGAAAAAACCAATACTTGGATAGAATTTAAACGGAATAAAACCGGGTGGAAGGACAGTGATGGTAATAGCGGACATCTTAATAATGGAAACGATGACGGACAGATCGTTCTTTATGGTCCAATGGATAAAAAAACCGGAGAGTATGTTTCGGTATATATAGGTTATTTGGATCGAGGTACTTTCTTTTTCCGAAAACCCGAGGACGTTAAGGACGGGGTGTATTTCTGTCGGAATTATTATTCGGATAAGTCGAAAGAGGAGAATAAAGACAGCGGTTATTGTGCTTTGAGAAAGGTTGTCTATTCCACAACCTTGCCGGGAAATGTGTCGATTCGTGATGTTTATGCCTTGATTCGCAATTGTTATGCGTTTAAGGGATATCGTCCGTTTGATATCAACGGAAGAGAAGAGTACAAAACGGAAAACAACGTGCTGATAATGACCTATTGGGTTAAGGATTGCGATGAGACGAAAGAACTTGATAGTTTGATTCTGAACAATACTCCCGAAACCTCATTTTTGATAAAAAACGGAGAAAAAATTGTTCTTACGGCGAATGATTATGTTAAAATGATTGATACATACGCCCTATATCAAATTTATCCGCCGAAATTAAAGTTTTATGGAAACTCATCAATATCTGAGAAGATTGAGGCGCTGTATGACAAAGATCCGTCCGCGGTTTTGAAACTATACGTTTTTGATGAATACGTATGCGATGTGTCCGTGTCGCGTAAAGGAAATGTTTATCAAACGGATGCTTTTGAAGTCGGCGGAACAGATGTCGGGTTGCTTGCCAAAGACGTACTCTTGACACAAATGGGAATCAGAATGCAATTACAGGACGACGATTGATTATCGGACTATAATTCATGCAGTGAGGTTAAAATTTTCTTGCGCTGACGGAAGAACGGGTCTATAATAAAAGTTGTTCGTTCCATAAGGAAGCGGAAGGAGTTTTTTATTATGATCGATTTTGAAAAAGAAGTAAATGCACGGGTGGAATATATCCGCGATATGTTGAAGAAGACGGGCGCGAAGGGTATCGTGTTCGGGAACAGCGGCGGCAAGGATTGCGCTTTGGTCGGTATCCTCAGTAAGATGGCCACCGATAACGTGCTGGCCGTCATTATGCCTTGCGAGTCCAAGCAGAATTACGGCTCGGACAAGTCGGACGCCGAAAAACTGTGCGAAAAATTTTCCATCGACTACAAGATCGTCGATCTGACCGCGGCGAAAAAAGATATTATGGCAAGTATCGGAGAAGAATTGCCGAACGGTTCCGTCATCAATATCGCTCCCCGTCTGCGCATGACCACCTTGTACGCAGTCGCGGCAAAATACGGATATCTCGTCGCCGGCACGGGTAACGCGTCCGAAAGGTATATGGGGTACTTTACCAAGTGGGGCGACGGCGCCTTCGACTTTAATCCCATCGCCGATATCAAAGCGACCGAAGTTTTCGAGTATCTGAAATACCTCGGCGCGCCGGAGAGCATCATCAATAAGGCTCCTTCGGCCGGTCTTTTCGAGGGACAGACGGACGAAAAAGAAATGGGCGTCACCTATCAGGAGATCACCAACTACATGGAAGGTAAAGAAGTGAGCGAAAAGAGCAAGGCCATCATCGAGCGCTACCATCGTACGAGCGAACATAAGCGCCGGCCCTCTCCGCTTTACGGAGTATAACCAATCGGTAAAAAAACGGTTAAATAAAAAATTTATTTCGTGGATTTATTTGCCTTTCCTTTTGATAAGGACTATAATTTCAGCAAGATCAGGGAATAAAAACAGACCTATCCGGCAATAGTACTTAAAAAAAAGGAGATCATAGGATATGAAAAAGGTAATCGCGAAAGTAGAATACAATACCGAAAACGCAAAGCTCGTCAAGAAGTATACCGAAGGATATTACGGCGATCCGGCCGGTTTTGAAGAAAGCCTTTACGAAACGGAAGGCGGAAAGTTCTTCTTGTACGTCAACGGCGGAGAAGAATCCCCCTACAAGGCGGAAAACATCAAAAAAGTAACCAAGAAAGAAGTCGAGGCTTTCCTCGCAAAATAGGCAACAATCGGC
>CACXDF010000030.1 GCA_902766325.1 uncultured Eubacteriales bacterium
CAGCTTACTTGCTTTCGCGGACAGGGGGTGAAAAATGGATCGTTCTTTGATCGGGATGTTGTTTTCATTCGTTCTGTCGTTTGCCGCCGGGCTTCTTCTGTACCAGGGGCTCTTCGCTTATTCTTTCAAACGGCGTAATTATTTTGTATGTCGTACCATTTTGACCGCTTTGGGCGTGATCGTCATCGGGACGGCAATGACGTTTATTATGTACGGACTTCTTTCGGGAAGATTGGACATAAACGATATCTGGCAGATAGATCTGCTGAGAGCTATTGCCTATTTGATATTCAGCGGATTGGGCGTCGCCGCTATGTTTTTCTGTTTCGACGAAAAACCGGGACTGATCCTGTTCGCCTTCGTCGCCGCGAGCGCCACGCATACGATCGGTTTGACGTTATACGCGATCTTTATTGAAGCGTTTAAGCTAAGCGCCATATTCTTCATACCGTACGCGGGGATCGATCCGTGGGGCTTTTCGCTCTTTTTCGTATGCCATGCGTTCGTTTTCGGATTGGCGTGGCTTTTATTCGCCCGTCCTTTTGCAAAAGCGCAAAAAGAATTCGGAGAGCATATCAATAAGTTCAGTTTGGGCTTATACGTTATGTACGCCTTTTTTACCGCGGCCATTTCCAGTTCTCAGTATTTCAATATGACGCTGATGAAAGTTGATTCCGTGGCGATCCCGGTGATCTTTAACGGGTTTTCCATTTTCTTCGCGGTGTTCGTCCTGTTTGTGCAAAGATTCAATCTATATTGGGTAAA
Source organism: uncultured Eubacteriales bacterium (assembly GCA_902766325.1). Taxonomy (GTDB): domain Bacteria; phylum Bacillota; class Clostridia; order Christensenellales; family DTU072; genus CAG-1782. The sequence goes on from CACXDF010000030.1 coordinate 766, forward strand.
AGACGTTCAGCAGCAAGAAGCCGCTTCGAGCTTTCACGCGCACTATAAAGAGCGCGTTCTTAAGCAACAGAAGAATATGGAATTGATCGACGAAAAACTCAATCAATTGAAAGAAAATCTCAAATCGGTCTTGAAAAACAGCGTGGACGATCGCTTGCTCGACGAGTTGCAAAGCGCCGTCGACCTGTTCGATAACGGGATCCAGACGGATAACGAAGCTCTTGATCTGTTGCTTGCGCAAAAATCAATGGATCTGAAAGCTCTCGGCATCAATACTTCGATAATGGTCGAAAGAAAGATCTTTTCTTTTATGGATATTTCCGACGTTAACGTGTTTTTCGGTAACGCCATCGATAACGCTATCGAATATCTTGCTAAAGTGGACGAGGAAAAACGTTTTTTGCGTATCTCCACACACAGAAAACGCTCTTTGCTTTTGGTGCGGATAGAGAATTATTGCGAAAAAGAAGTTCACATCGGAAAAGACGGGTTGCCGCGTACGTCCAACAGTTCTTTAGTAAGTTACAGCGCCCAAAGCATCAGATCAATCGCCGCGAAATACGACGGTACGGTAAAATTCGCAAGAGAAGGCGACCTGTTCGTCTTGACGGCGTTATTTAACTGTAACGAGACGTTTTAAGGGGGAGAAAATGATCATTACGGTAGTATGCGATATTTTCGGAAGAGAAAATAACGGAAGCGCCATCGTGGCGTATAATCTGATTCGGTTTTTAAAAGCGCAAGGACACGAAGTGCGTATTCTTTGCGCCGATCAAAATCAGAAAGGTAAACCCGGATACTGGGTCGTGCCCAATCTCAATTTCGGTAAATTATTGAACGCCTACGTCAATAAGGTAGGCGTAACTTTGGCAAAACCGCAGAACCGGACGATAAAAGCGTCGATGTACGGCGTGGACGCCGTGCATATTATGATGCCGCTTACGCTCGGACTTGCCGCGGTGAAAATAGCGCACGAAATGAAATTGCCCATTACGGCGGGATTTCATATGCAGGCGCAAAACTTTACCGCTTATTTCAAACTCAACTGGTCGAAAGCGGCAAACGAGATCGCATATTCTTATATGTGGCAGCATTTTTATCGTTATTGCACGGGTATCCATTATCCGACGCAGTTTATTCGCGACGAATTTGAAAACAGCATCGGACAGAAGACGCCCGGATACGTTATTTCCAACGGCATTCACGATTACGTCCAACGCCGCGCGGAAAAGAAGCCGCCCGAACTGGAAGACAAGATCGTCGTATTGACCACGGGACGGTACGCGACGGAAAAAAGTCAGGATACGCTGATCAAAGCGGTCGCTTTATCCAAATATAAAGACAAAATACAGCTCATTTTGGGTGGAGAAGGCGCGAAAGAAGGTCTATACAGACAACTTGCCAAAGACCTGCCCATACAGCCGATCTTTAAATTCTTTTCCCGTACCGAGATCATAGACGTTCTGAATTACTCGGATATTTACGTTCATCCCGCGCAGATAGAACTGGAAGGAATATCCTGTCTGGAAGCCATTGCCGTCGGAAAATTGACCATCGTGTCGGACAGTAAGCTGTCGGCGACGAGATACTTCGCCATAGACGACAGTTGCATCTTCAAAAACCGCGACGAAAAGGATCTGGCGCGCGTGTTGGATTATTGGATAGAGAACCCCGAAAAGCGCGCCGAATACGCCGATAAGTATTTAAACAGCGCCGTTGCGTATAATCAAACGGAATGTATGAAACGGATGGAAAAAATGATTTTCGAGTGTATAGATCAAGTATTCGGCGAAATGCCGAGCGAAGCGGTGCCTACCTATAAGTTCGTAACGCTCAATAAGTCCTGACCCTGCGCGTAAAACCGTCGTTTTTCGTCTTATTCCGGATTTCTTCGCGTTAATATCGAACGAAAAACAGGCGCGATATTATTAAAAAAACGGACGCTATAAGAAATAACGTCCGTTTTTTACGCTTTACGCTCGTCCGAAGGTCGTCACGGTCGGGCCGTCGCCGAGCCAACCTTTGACCAGTCCTCCGACGTCTGTTTTCAGGACTTTATTGCAGGCGGCGATAAAGTCGTCGAAAGAAGCCGTTTTGTGCGCGTACTCTTCCGCGTAAGATCGCAAACAGGCCGTCGTTTTGTCTTTTCCGTATAATTCGTACAAATTATTGAACAATAAGCAACTTTTATAATACGACAACATGGTGTATTGATAGGCGGTATAATCGTATATCGTATTATCCGCGCTCAGGTCGATACCCGTTTGACGTCTTTTTTGCAAGATCTCGTACTGCGTGTAAACTTTTTTCATATCGGCGATCTTTTGGGAAAAAGCGTTTTCGTCGCCCGCGAGGAGATAATAGTAGGCGGAGGTGAAAGTGGTCAGACCTTCGTCGAGGGCGCTTTGTTTGATCGGATCGCTGCCGACCAGATTATACCACCACTCGTGCGCCGTTTCGTGCAAGAGGGTCTCTTCGGTGTCTTCGCCGGCCGCAGAAGAGACGTAAACCAGTCCGCTGAACTCCATTCCGCTGTATTCAAACGGCGTTTCGACGACAGAATAGGATCCCAGCCCGGAAGGACCGAAAGCCTCCGTATAGCGGTTAAAAGCCGAGCGCACGACAGCAAAGTTCTGTTCCGCGCGGGTCGTGTCGACGGAAAAATAAAACAGATCGACGTCGCTTTCGCGAGCGGTCAGCACGTTATAGTCGGGCGATGCCGCCAAAGCAAAATCGCGCACGTTATCGGCTTTATAAACATAGGTAGATAACTCGCCTTCGTCCGTTTTCGACAGGGCTTTTGCGCTTGCCGCCACGACTAAAGAACTCGGACAGGTAAAGGACAGTTCGTAAGAGGCCGTTTCGGAATAGATCGGGTCGCCGACGGCGCAGAAAGGATCGCGCCGGAACGCGCCGTTTTCGTATACGGCAAGTTGAGGATAAAAAGAGGAGAGGAGATACGTGTTATCGCGCATGCCGAAGCGCAGACGGCAATCGGGGATCGTCACCGCGTATTCCATGTCGATCGAGACTCGGTCGCCGACGGAAAGGGCGGGAAGGGCGACGGACAGGTACTGTTTTTCGTCGTCGTAAGAGAGGGAGGCAGTCTCTCCGCAGGCAGTTACGGCGCTTATTTCGATCCCGCCGTAAGCGGGCAGAATGCCGCTATAGGCTTTATGTTCGGCGTTTTCGGCGTAGGCGTTGGGGTATAAGTGAAAAACGGCTTCGTTCAGTCCGTCCGCAAGCACGTTCCGGAAGGTCACGGTCTGTTTTCCGCGTAAGGTTTTACCGTCCAGCGTAACGTCGATGTCGTACATAAGATCGGCGGTCGTTTCTTCGTTATTTTTGGGATGGCAAGCGATCAATAGGCAACAAATAAGGACGGAACAGAGTAAGAAAAGGATCGATTTTTTCATGCAAACCTCATAAATTTTTTGCTAAACTATATGCCTTAGGCGGTTTTTCTATTCCTTAAACCGGTTTTTCGGTTATCTTTTTTAAGAAAAGGAAGGCGATGGGGTGCTTTTTACTTGACTTTTACGCCCAAAAAGTCGCATAATATTTTCATGCAAGAAGAAATGACAAAACAAGAATTGACAGTGGTGTACGAAGACAATCACGTGATCGTCGTGATGAAACCTCAAAACGTACCTTCCTGCCCGGATGAAACGGGCGACAGGGATATGCTCACCATGGTCAAAGAGTATATCAAAGAAAAATATAACAAGCCGGGCGACGCTTTCGTCGGACTCGTGCATCGTCTCGATCGCCCCACCGGCGGCGTAATGGTTTTTGCCAAGACCTCCAAAGCGGCTTCCCGCCTTTCCGAAGAAGTCAGAAACGGCGAACTGGAAAAAAAGTATTATGCCGTTGTCGTCGGTAAACCGCGCGAAAAGTCTTACGTGGAGTTGACCCACTATTTATTGAAGAACACCGAGAAGAATATCGTTAAGGTCGTTCC
>CACXDF010000031.1 GCA_902766325.1 uncultured Eubacteriales bacterium
AGCGAGATCGCGTTGAACAAAAACGTTATTTCCGTCACAGCAAATAAAATCCCCGCGGGTACCGACGTCGGCGTTCATTCCCTCGTTCCCACATCCTCTTTTTCAAGCCTGAACAAAACCTCTTCGGCAAGCAAAAAGAGTGCGCTTATCGCGCAGGAAGACGCCTGGCAGATCGAATATGAAAAACAGCAACGTCTGCTTGCCGTTCTCGGGATCGTCGATATCGTCGGGAGCGTCTTTTTGATCCTTTGCGCCGTCGCTTTGGCTCTGCTTTCTCACCGTTTCGGTCCCTATCGAAATAAAAATAAAGAGTATCTTCGCGAGATACCAGACGGTTGGACGGCTGCGGGAATGGGCGAATTCTTTTATTATTATAAAGGCGGCGTGGCGCGCCATTCCGGCGCTTTACTCTCCGCCACCATGCTCGACCTCGCCAGACGCGATTATCTCGATATCCTGCCCGATAAAAAGAACGACTATCTGATCGGCGTTCGCGCCGTTCCGCAAGCGCAAAAAGACGATTTGAGAGACTTCGAATACGAATTGATGGTGCTTTTGTCCAAGGTTCAGGAATCTTGCGGCGGAGCCTTCTCTATGAAGCAATTCGAGGCTTACGCCAAAAAGAATATCACCGTCGTTAACAGACAGACGCAGGCTTTTCTGAAAAAAGCGAGCGCCGGTTTCAACCGCGCAAAATACGTTTCCAAAAACAACCGTTGGCAGTCGGTAGGCGCCCTTTTCGGATTTTTCTGCTTTTTGATCGCGGCCATATCGTTCGTTTTTCTCAGCAGATTTTTCGCCTACCTGGTTTACGGCGGCGCTCTCGCGGGCATTATTTCTTTCTTCGGCATTTACCGGATACCCAAGCTGACGCCGGAAGGAGATAAGATCCACGCCCAAACCATTGCCCTGCGCGACTATATGCTGGACTTTTCCAACCTGAAAGAATATGACGTCCCTCAGCTCGTTTTGTGGGAAGAATACCTTGTTTATGCCACTATGATGGGTATCAGCGAAAAAGTCGTCAAGAACCTGAAGCTCGTCTATAAAGAGCTGCAAGACCCGCACTTTACCGGCATGGATTACAGCCGCGGATACTTCTTTACCTATATGTATCTCGCGTCTCGTCCGCACGTAGGCGCGTCCGCTTTCGACCTAGGCAATCATATGCAAACGGCCATCCGCAATGCGAACGCTTTTTCCCACGCGCAACAACTGATGAAAAACAGCGGTGGCGGCGGGCTCGGCGGATTCGGCGGTCACGGAGGCGGGGGCTTTTCCGGCGGCGGCGGATTCGGCGGCGGCGGTGGCGGCGGACGCCATTGATCGCTCCCTAAAACGAATGAAGGAGGATGCTTTTTCGGTGGTCGAGCACGAACTTCCGCCCGTATACGACGAGCGGTCGAGAGTCCTTATTTTAGGGTCTTTCCCTTCTCCGAAGTCACGGGAAACCGGATTCTACTACGGTCATCCGCAAAATCGGTTTTGGAAAGTCCTTTCCGCCGTATTCGGTGAGAAGACACCGGAGAGCATCGACGAAAAGAAGGCTTTTTTACGCGCGCACAAAATCGCTTTGTGGGACGTGATCGCCTCTTGCGAAATAAAAGGCGCGGGAGACAGCACTATAAAAAACGCCCTGCCGAACGACTTTTCCGTCATCTTTTCGGCGGCGAAGATCAAGGCGGTCTTTACCACCGGACAAACAGCCGCTAAACTATATAAAAAATTTACAGGAAACGACAGCGTCGTTTTGCCGTCGCCTTCGCCGGCAAACTGCGCTCTGCCTGTAAGCGACCTTGCGCGGGAATATGAAAAAATAAAACGGGTTTTAACGGAGGAAGAATGAACGAGATACGCGACGTAGCCGGAGCTATTTTTATCAAAGACGGAAAGATATTCGCGGCCAAACGAGGCAACAGTAAGCATTCTTACGTCGCGCACAAGTACGAATTCGTCGGCGGCAAGCGCGAAGAAGGGGAAACTTGCGAAGAAGCGCTTATCCGGGAATGCCGGGAAGAAATGAACGTCGAGATCGTCGTCGATCGACCCTTTATGACTTTTCGGTACGATTATCCCGATTTTTCCATTTATCTGCACACCTTCCTTGCCGAAATGCTCGGAGAGCCGGAAAGAAAAGAGCACGAAGCCTTTGCTTGGCTCGATATCAACGACCTGAAAGAAGACGAATGGGCGCCCGCCGATACGGCGGTCGTCCGAAAAATCCGCCTTAATTACGGCGACCTGACAGAAAAGAGGGTCTCCGGAGAAGACATCTTTTCCGGTCACGTCATTAACGTTAAAAGAGACGTCGTAGAACTTCCCAACGGAAAAACCTCTTATCGAGAGCTGATCCGGCATAAAGGCGCGGCGGGCGTGCTCGTCGTGGACGAACGCGAAAACGTATATCTTTGCAAGCAATACCGCTATCCGATCGGACGCGCCACGTTGGAGATCCCGGCCGGAAAGCGCGACAGTATGACCGAAGAGTACGAAGAAACGGCTTTGCGGGAACTACGCGAGGAATTGGGCGTTATCGACGCGGAACTTTCTCCTCTGGGAAAGATGCTCCCCGCAGTCGGATACAGCGACGAAGTGATCGCGCTTTTCTTAGCCGAGCGTCCAACTTTCGGTCAACAAGACCTCGACGAAGACGAATTTTTGAACGTGGTCGTGCTTCCCTTCAAAGACGCGCTGAAAATGTGTATGGACGGCACGATCGAAGACTCCAAAACGCTGGTCGCGTTACTGAAATACAAGGCGATAAAGAACTTATGAAAAAAAGACTGTTCGCGGTCGCAGCCGCTTTTTGCATCCTGTGCCTTCTCTTCTGCTCTTGCGATAAAAAGAAAGAGCAGCCCTCTCTGGAGCCTTCTTCCGCCGTTTGTCGAACGATTTCTTTCCCGACGGCCGAAGGGATCGGCGCCGCGATCGCCGCTTTGGAAAAGAACGCCGAAAAGGACGACGGCACCGACTATGACGAAGCCCAGCCGATGTCCGAAGCGGTCGTCTACGTTACGCTCGCGGACGGAAACACCGTCGTTACCGATAAAAACGGCAATCCTTATCCGGACGGTTACGCCGACGTATCGGGCGATATTCTGCACATCCGAAAAGCCGGAACGTACGAACTGACCGGCTCTCTTTCCGACGGACAGATCATCGTGGGAACGGACGATCGGGTGCAACTTATTTTCCGCGGAGTTTCTATCTCTTGCAGCGACCGTCCGGCGATCGAAATATACGGAACGGGCAAAAAGGTAATAACCCTCGCAAGAGGTTCCGATAACCGTCTTTCCGACGGACCGGGCAGAGCCGACGCCACTAAAGACGGCGTTATTCGCGCCGCGCACGCCGTGACCGTCGACGGAAAAGGTTCTCTCGAGATCGCGTCAAAGTTCGGCTCCGGGATCTGTGCCGACGCCATTAAAGTTATCGACAGCAGTCTTATCGTTTCGGAAGCAAAAACAGACGCTCTTCTTAGCGGCGCTTTCCTGCTTCTTTCTCATGCAAACGTGACTCTTTCTTGCCTCGGCCGCGCGCTCTTTGCCCCGGACGAAATCATTCTTTCCGGCGCTTCTCTTTCCGCACGCGGCGGCATCGTCGCCCGCGACGTCTTCATCGACGGATCGACGGTCGATCTTGCTTCCCGCGAGGACGGAATAAACGCTACCCGCCTTATCTCGGCGCAGAACTCATCCTTATCTATCGACGCGGAAGGAGATGGCTTGCGAGCAAAAGGCGAGGACCCGACGGCGATCGACGGCATCGTCCGTCTTTACGAATGCGCGACCGTTGTTACGGACGGAGACGACGGGATCCGGGCGCGTTATTTCTCATTTTCGGGCGGAAGTTTATTTTGCGTCGGGATGGGAACGCAACTCTGCGTTACGGAAGGCGCCGTTTGTTCTTGGAATATAGATGAGATCCTTCTTCCGGACGGAATCGCCGCCGGGAGCGAACTGCGACTGAGCGAAATAAAAGTAACTTTAAAACGAAAGGGCAGGATCGTCGCTTTCATTTACGCCAAGCCCTACGACCAAATGGAGTTTTGCGTCGACGATAAAGCTGTTCTCGGTTTTTCTTGCGTAGAGTAAAATGTTCTTTTATCGTCCAAAAACTTGCTTTTACGACACGTTTTTTGGTATACTTGTCACGCTGAGATAATCATAACGCAAAAGAGAGGTTTTTTTATGATGTATGAAGATATCGAATCCGTTTTGATCGACAGAAACGCCATCCAAGCGCGCATTAAAGAAATGGCCGCGCAACTTGAAAAAGACTACCGCGGCGAAAGCGTCGTTATGATCTGCATCCTTCGCGGTGCGTCCGTCTTTTTCTGCGACCTTGTGCGAGAACTCGACCTGGACGTCCGGTTTGAGTTCATGTCCGTATCGAGCTACGGCGCCGGCACGACCAGCAGCGGAGAAGTCCGTATCGTCAAGGATATCAACACGCCCTTAGCCGATCGTAACGTCATCATCGTCGAAGATATTATCGACAGCGGCAACACTCTTTCTTACTTAAAGAGACTGCTGGAACAAAGAAATCCGAAGAGTCTGAAAATATGCGCTCTGCTCGACAAACCTTCTCGCAGAAAGGTCGAGCTCAAGGGCGACTACGTCGGCTTTACCGTAGAAGATAAGTTTTTGGTCGGTTATGGCCTCGATTATGCCGAAAAATACCGGAATTTAAAAGATATCTGCGTTTTAAAGCCGGAAATATATCAAAAATAAAGGACGAACATGATAGATAAAGATATGGAGGCGCTCTCCCGCGCGGGTCACAGAAAAAGAGTCAGGGGTCAGCTGATTCGGTCGGGCATATCGACGTTCGCCGATTATCAGATACTGGAATATCTGCTCTTTTACGGCGTTCCGCGTAAGGACACAAAAGCAATGGCCTATCAACTGATGGGCAAATTCGGCAGTTTTACCGGCGTTCTGGACGCCAACGTCTCCGAA
>CACXDF010000032.1 GCA_902766325.1 uncultured Eubacteriales bacterium
AACCGCATGAGAAGGAACGTAAAGAGATAGCGTTCTTTCTCCGTTTCTTTTTTCAGACAAAGCATCATTTCTGCGAAAAATCACCGTTATTTATGCGAAAATCGTGTTATTAGCTTAAACTAATCTTAAAAAATGAATGATTTGGGACATATCGGCATGCAAGCCGTTACAGTTTTTACAAGAAGAGACAGATACGGTCAGACCTGTTTTGAGTCAGGGAGGAGTCAATATGACAAGAAGACTTTTTACGTTTTTTAAAGAAGCGAAAGCCGACGCTTGCCTCATAATAAGTCGATGCGATTCCGCTCGTAATAAAGAATAAGATTATGTTGCCGGAAAAAAAGACGAAAATAGACGGGTGCCTGCGGCATATAGCGAAAGGAGACGTAAACAAGGTCGACAAGTTGTACGATCTTATCGAGGCACACCTGTTTTTTATCGCGCTTAAGTATATGGGCGATCGCGATAAGGCGGAAGACCTGTTATCCGACTTTTGGTGCGATATCGTGAGAATAGCGAAGCGGTACGTCTTTTCCGTCAATCCGTTCAGCTATTTATGTAAAGTCTTGACGAATATGGCCATTACAAGGCTGAAAAAAGAGGGAGTAAAAAGAAAGCGCGAAGTATCGATCACGCCGGAAGTTCTGGAGCGATACGAGACTTTCTGCGAGTACGACGTGTTTCGGGCGGAACACGACCGCGCTTTGCGCGAGATCATCAAAAAAGGCTTTGCCGCTTTGACGAGAAAAGAAAAAATCGTTACGTATCTTACTTATTGGGAGGATAAAACGGTGCGGGAATGCGCCGCAAGCATGGGCGTATCGAAATCGACTGCCGACAGGCTGAAAACGTCGGCGAAGGAAAAACTGAAAAAGGTGTTGGAAGAAGAAGGCTGGGACAAAACCGACCTGTAACGGTTATTGGTTTATGACCGGCCGTCAAATAAAGGACGGGAGGTGAAAAATAATGAACGACAAGCATTTTGAAGAGATCGTGACCGAGTACGTCGAAACAAACGAACGTAACAAAGAAAGGATCTTACGTAAATTTCGCGAAAAGCAGGAGGAAAAAATGCCCAAAAGATCTGTTTTCAGCAAGTTTATGATCGCCGTCGGCGCTTGCGCGATAGCGGCAATCGTATCCCTTTCCGTTTATTTGCCCCTCAAGTTCGGAGCGGGCGGCATACACCGCGTAGACGATACCCGCACCGAGCTGGAGTATAAAGTGGCGTTCGCGGACGACATAAGCTCACTTGAATATATGAGCGAAGACACTATTACTTCTCCATCGGGGCCAAGAAGAAAAGATAAACATACTAACGAAAAACTTAAAAACGAAAAATTTAAAATTGATTCTTACGAAGAGTTTATGCTGACGAGCGATTCTTTTCCTTTCATGTATACTTTTATCACGTATGGTTCTAGTAAAAGTTGTAATGTGAAAGAGATAAAAGAAGAGTACGAAAAGTATGACGAATCCTTTTTCGAAACGCATTCGCTGTTGGTTGTTTTCAGCGAGGGCACTGAGTATGATCGAGGACAGGTGAGCGGCTTGAGCAAAACGAGCGATCGGATCATAATGACCGTTTCAAGACCCAAATATTCGGTGGGCCGGGAGTTGGACGAATGCCTTAAAGAAATAACGTACAAAGATCTTGAGCGTAGGTGCATTAGTAAAGGCTTAGATTTCGATGAATTCATCTCAGTATTCGAAATAATCTTACCGGCGGACGAACCGCAACCTTACGTGTATATAATAGAGCTGAATAAGCGGGACGTGCAAAACATAGACACCATCGACGTGGAAGTCAAATACAGCGACGGATTGATCTTCGCGGACAATGCGGCGCGCGACGGATTGATCTCTCAAGAGGACCTTAATAACGTTAATTACTATCTGAATCTTGCTTCGGAAGAAGCCGAACACGGCGTTCGCGTCGAGGTCCCGGCTGATTTTATACCGACGCCCAAGGACCCTGCGGAACTTGATGAAGAAACGATGAAAAAAGTTACGGACGTTGCGCACAGGTGTTCTAAAGAAAGCGCGTGGCTCGAAAATATTGTGTTAAGAAATTATGCGGAAAAATATGAAATCGAATATATTTATCTCGGAAAATATAACGGATACGTCGCGATAGCCTTTCAACTAAACATAAAGGTTAATAAATTCGTAGTTAATATCAACACCGACGTGGTGTTCGGCGCATTCTTGTGGAAGGACGAGGAATAAAGGCTATTTATTGAGGAGCCTTTTTAAGAAGAACAAAAGGGAGTTTTCGTTAAAGGCCATCGGTTCTTCCGACGGGAAGAAGGCGATCATACGATAGACGTAAACGCCGATAAAGAGCGCGGAAAAGAAAACACACAACGCGGAAAAGACTTTTGAACGAGAAAAGCGTTCGGAAAAGAAAGCCGCGATAAAGAGAGCGCCGATAAGGGGCAACGTAAAGACGAGAGGGTGCATAAAGAACGCGCCGATAAAGTCTCCTCGAAAAACGAGCATGACGGCGCGTGTCAGTCCGCAACCGGGACAGGGAACGCCGAAAACAAGGTTTATTGGACAAGCGTGACCCCATAACGAGGTCACAAGTAGGGCGTAAACGGCAAAAACCGCAAGAAATAACACCGTAAAAAGTGCTTTCTTGCGGTTCTTTTTTACGCGATCTTTTTGATTATTCGGCATCCGTAACGGTTACGACGGGAGCGTCAGCGATGCGATTGAGTTGGTCTTGCATGATGGCCATGGCGACCATCCCGAGGCCGATGAAGCAAAGTAAGATATAGACCCAACCTTCGGTAGAACTGCGCAAACCGCGTTCTTTATTGAGCACATCGATCCGTTCGGCTTCTTTATAGTACCAGTAGAAAGAATAGATATCGCAGGTGACGATGGACAGGAGCAGGGCCACGCCGCCGCTTTTGCAGCTGCCGTCGCTCTTGGAGCCGAGGGCGTTTTCGATATCATCGGTAGTCACGACGAACCAGTACAGCGCGTATATGCCGCAGGTAACGATAGAAAGTATGATCAGAGATGCGATGTTTCTTTTTTTCATATTTGCCTCCTTTGCTTTACGACGAGTTATCGTTGTTTTTATTATAAGGCGGTCCGGTACGGATGTCAAAATAAAAACGGTTTTTCAGACCGAAAAACAGATAAACCGTAGACTTTTCTTTGCGGCTAAGGTACAATCATACTATGACGTGGGAAATAAACGAGACGAAAGAGGGACTTTTAAGCGGCAATCAGTTGAAGATACTGGCCGCCCTTTTTATGGTTATCGACCACGTCGGATTACTGTTTTTCCCCAATCTCGCTTCGTCGATGGTCTGGATGCGGTACGTCGGGCGAATGGCTTTTCCGATGTTCGCTTTTTTTATCGCCGAAGGATGCCGCTATACCCGGAATCGCGCGCGCTATCTCGGAGCAATGGGCCTTATCGGG
>CACXDF010000033.1 GCA_902766325.1 uncultured Eubacteriales bacterium
ACCGTTGAAAGGGGATATCGAGATGCACGACGTCGATTTCGGGTACGTTCCGGAAAAAATCGTTCTGCACGACGTATCTTTGCACGCTACTCCCGGAGAGAAATACGCCTTCGTCGGCGCTACCGGCGCAGGCAAAACCACTATTACCAACCTTATCAACCGTTTTTACGATATCGCAGACGGAAAGATCCGTTACGACGGTATCAATATCAATAAGATAAGAAAGTCCGATCTCAGACGTTCGCTCGGCATGGTCTTGCAGGAGACGAACCTGTTTACCGGCACCGTGCGCGAGAATATCAGATACGGCAGACTGGACGCCACCGACGCCGAGGTGGAAGAGGCCGCCAAGATCGCCAACGCGCACGACTTTATCACTCGTCTTCCCGACGGGTACGACACCATGTTGGAAAGCGACGGCGCAAATCTTTCGCAAGGACAGCGGCAGCTTATTGCCATCGCTCGCGCGGCCGTAGCCGACGCGCCCGTTATGATCCTCGACGAAGCGACTTCTTCCATCGATACCCGTACCGAGCGCCTTGTGCAGGAAGGAACGGACAGACTGATGAAAGGCCGTACAGTCTTCGTTATCGCGCACCGTCTTTCCACCGTCCAGAACGCCGACACCATTATGGTGCTCGACCACGGGCGCGTGATAGAACGGGGCAGTCATGACGAACTCATCGCCCAAAAAGGTCAATACTATCGACTGTATACGGGCGCGTTCGAGCTGGAATAAGAAAAAGAAAGAGGGCCGAGAGGTCCTCTTTTTTATTATTTTTGTTTGGAAAGGGCATGGACCCTTTCGTTTTATAGCGGATAATTTATGTTAAAGAAATAGAATTCCTGTATTCCAAAGGAGTGACGCCGAAAAAGGCGCGGAAGCGCTTATGGAAGTACCCGCAGTCCACGTAGCCGACTTCTCGCGCGATATCGACGACGCTTTCGTCGGTGTTGACGAGAAGATACGCGGCGCGGTTCATGCGGACGGAAAGGATATAAGCGGTCACGGTGGCGCCGGTGGCCGCCGAAAACAGCCGGCTAAGATGTGAAGAACTGACGTCGCAAAAATCGGCAAGGTCTTCCGATCGAATATCCTTATAGTAGTTTTCTTCGATGTATTCGATCGCTTTTTCTACGTATTTATTGGGCTTTTTGAGCGGATATCCGGTCGAATAATGTACGGATGAAAGAAATCTTTCGGGCTCGCCGTCGTCGTTTACGACGAAAAGCGCCAGTTTTTTTCCGTCTTTTATCGCTTCTTGCATGGATTCTTTGTCGACAATTACGATATTTTGCATGCTCGCCCCTTAAATAAATATTTAATTGCAATTATTTTACCATAAAATAGCATGATTGTCCAATGATTTTCCATTTTCAATAAGTTATAATTGAATTACAATATCAAAATCATAAAGGAGATTTTTGTATGAGAAAAGCATTTATTTGTCCTACCAAGTATGTACAAGGCGAAGACGAACTGTTGAGCCTTGGTTATTTTGTAAAGACCTTCGGTAAAAAGGCACTGCTCATCGCCGACCCGTTTGCTCTCACTCTTGTCAAAGACAAGTTGGAAGCGACCCAAGCAAAATACGGCGTAGAATTCGTATCCGCAGGAGATATCTTCAAGGGCGAGTGCTCCCGTACCGTCGTTGCCAAACTGCAAGAAGTAGCCAAAGCCAACAGATGTGCTTGCACCATCGGTCTCGGCGGCGGAAAAGCCATCGACACCAGTAAGTGCGTCGCTGCCGGCAGCAACCTGATCATTTGCCCGACCATCGCGGCTACCGATGCTCCGACCAGCCACAGCGCCGTTATGTACTTCGACAATCACGAATTCGACGATTATGCCTACTTCCGTCAGAACCCCAGCGTCGTTCTTATCGACCTGAACGTCATCGCCAACGCACCGGCCAGATTCCTTGTGTCCGGCATGGGCGACGCTCTGTCCACCTATTTCGAAGCCAGAGCCAACGTTCGTTCGGTCAGCAACGTCAACGCCGGACTTCCTTGCGGCGCCGACAGAAAGAAGGGTACCCTCCTCGGCTACGGCACCCATACCGCTTTTGCTCTTGCGGAACTCTGCTATAAGAACCTGATTTCCGACGGTGCGAAGGCCAAAGTCGCCTGCGAAAAGCACGCTGTTACCGGCGCTTTCGAGAAGATCGTAGAAACCAACATCCTGCTTTCCGGTCTCGGCTTCGAATCCGGCGGTCTCGCCGCGGCGCACGCCATTCACGACGGTATCACCATCGTTCACGAGATCCACAACAATAACTTCCACGGCGAAGTCGTTGCTTTCGGTACTCTCTGCCAGCTCGTTTTGGAGAACGCTCCGGAAGACGAGCTCTACGAAGTCCTCGGTTTCTGCGAAGAAGTCGGCCTGCCGATCTGTATCAGAGACCTCATGACGAACAAGAAGACGGGCGAAGTC
>CACXDF010000034.1 GCA_902766325.1 uncultured Eubacteriales bacterium
TCCGATCGACGAATACGATATTACCGTCTTTGTTCCAAAACACAAGGTCGCCGGTACGATACATCTTGCCCTTTCCGTCGAAAGCGGGCATAAACTTTTGCGCGGTGAGTTCCGGACGGTTGAGATAGCCTTCGGCAAGACCTTCGCCGGCGATACACAGTTCGCCGAGCATTCCTCTTCCGCACAAGGCTCCGCCCTTATCCAACACAAAAAACCTCGTATTGAGGATAGGTCTCCCTATAGGGATATTTTCGGATTCCAAACCTTTATATTCATAACTGCAAGAATTAACTGTATATTCGGTCGGGCCGTAGGTATTGATCACCCTATGTTTGCCGACCCAACGCTTTAAAACGGAAGCCGAAGCGGCTTCTCCGCTGCTATCCAGGATACGTAGCGACGGAAAATTATTCGGGTCAAGTTCGGCGATCATAGCGGGAGTAAAAGACGCGATGGTCACTCCCTCTTCTTTGCAACGCAGGGCTATTCTTTCCGGGTCGCGTACGTCGTCGTAAGAAATAAGCGCCAGTTTCCCGCCCGCGCAGAGCACGCCGAAAATATCCCAGACGGACTGGTCGAACGTATAACTCGCCACCTGCAAAACGACGTCTTTTTCGGTCAGGTCGTAGATCTTTTCGTAGGAAAGAAGCAGATTCGACAGGCCTTTATGAAGCGTTATTACCCCTTTCGGCACGCCCGTCGTACCCGACGTGTAGATATAATAGGCGCGGTCTTCGCCGCAGATCGAAACCTTACGTTCGGACGCCGGAGGAATATCCTTTACGTCGAACGTCGGCAAGTCGGATCCGATCTCGAGGCCGTCGGTCAAAACGCAAACGGCTCCGCTGTCGGACAGTACGAAAGACAGCCTTTCTTCGGGATAACTTTCGTCCAGCGGCAAATAAACGGCTCCCGCCTTCAAAACGCCGAAAACGGAGATTATCATTTCCGGCCCGCGACGGAGATATAACGCGACGCAATCCCCTTTTTTTACTCCTTTATCTCGCAAAAACGCGGCGATACCGTTCGCCCTTTCGTTGAGTTCACGATAGCTCAACGTCCGACCGTAATAGGATACTGCCGTTCTTTCCGGCGTCTTTTTCGCCTGCTTTTCAAACCGATCGACAACCGTTTCGTTCTCGTCGAACGCATACCCCGTTTTATTAAAAGAAGCGATTTTATCGATGTCTTCCCGACTTTCGATCACGATATCTTTTATACGAACGTCTTTCGTCACGGCCGATTCGAAGACTCGTAATATTCGATCGGCAAGCATACGCATATCTTCCGCCGAATAGACGCTCTTGTCATAGCGCAAGCCTAAAACCGTCTTGTCCTTTCCCGCGATCTCAAATTCGAGGTTATAGTTACTGTTATCAAGTAAGTATTCCTGCTCGAAAATGTCGGCGCCGATACCGTATTTTTTTCCGTCGTTGTCAGAATAGTTGACGATGGTCGATATGGCGTTATTACCGATCAAACGAATCAACTTCGAAATCGGATAGGTCAGATAGGGCAAGTGAGAAATGCTCTTTTCCTTTATCTCTTTTAACAGATCTTTTATCGTTTTTTCGGCGCGGACGCTTAGTCGCATGGGAACGGTGTTGATAAAAAGCCCCACCGCTTTTTCTATGCCCTCGACGCTCTCTTCCCTTCCGGAAACGACTTCTCCGAACGCAACGTCTTCCGTAAAGGTATATTTCGACAAAATAACGGCCCAAACCGCGTCGCAGACTTGCCTGAGCGTAAATTCGTTCTTTTGACAGAAATCCCTCAGTTTACGATCTGCTTCTTCCGTCAGCGCAAAATCGATCTTTCCGTAATCGCCTTCATCGGGCTTACGGGAGGGTTGTATGATATCTCCCCCCTCGAATCCCTCGAACTCACGCTGGAACAGAACCTCCGCTTTCGGGTCGTCCGCGTTGCCCAGATTATGCAAAAAAGAATAATAATCGAAACCGTCGTTCCGAACCATTTTCTTTTTCAGAAAATCAAAAGCCTCTCCTTTTTCCAGACGCAAATAACTATCGATAAAATAGGAAATCGCATTGAAAATGGAAATGCCGTCGGATACGGCGTGATGGACGTTATACAAAACAAACTCTCCGTCCGCAGCCTTAACGAGAAGTATCCGGAAGACGTTATTTTTTGGATCGAAGCCTTTTTTTACGAGATCGGAAGCAAACTCCGCAATGGGCAGATCGCTCTCGACGCATTGGATCGGACAAATCGGTTTTTTGCGGACGACGGCAAAGTTCCCGTCTTTATAAAAGCGAAAAACCGTCCTGAAAGCGTCGTATTTTTCGATCATGAGTTCCGCCGCTTGCATAAACCATGCCTTATCAATCGCCCGCAACGCCCTGAGAATGACCAGGGTATTATAAACGGACTTTTTGTCGCTGATCGAGCAATTGTACAATATGCTTTCCTGCATCGGTCCGGCGGGATAAAAGGTATCGTATTCGAGGCCCTCTTTTTTCAGTTCTTCCGCCACCGCTTCGTTTTCGTAACGAACGAGGACGGAATGGAGCGGTCGGATGGCTGCGACGATCTCTTCCTTTGTTTCCGCCGCGACAAAGTCGGCCAAAGAAAGTTCGTAACCCTGCTTGGTAAGCGCAACCAGAAACGCAAGAATTTTTAGAGAGTTTCCTCCCGCTTTCAAAAATTCTTCAGCGTTTTCGATATTGTCGATACCAAGCACTTCTTTTGCGGCGAAAGAAATGGCTTCGATCGGAGAAGAGGCTTTTTTTATAAAAGCATTCTCCGCTTGTTTTTGTATCTCCCCATAAGCGATCTTCCCGACGTTGGTCAAAGGAAACGATTCTCTGAAAAGAATCGTCTCCGGACGTTTGTATTCGGCAAGTCCGTTTTCGCACGCTTTTTTTATCTCGACGCGGACGTCTTCTTTATCGACGTCGTCCGCGGGGACGACCAGAAGACAAATCGATCTGCCTTTTAGATCGTCGGGCACGCCGACGCAACACGCCTGCCTGACGCCGGGCAAAGAAGATACGACGTCTTCCACTTCGGCAGGATATACGTTATATCCGCTCGTAACGATCAATCTGGAAAGGCGGGAAGAAAAATAAACGTACCCCTCTTCGTCCATATATCCGCAATCGCCGGTATGAAGCACGATTTCTTCCCCGACTCGATGTAAGGCAAGAGCGCTCTCTTCCGGATGATTCAGATATCCCATCATAACGGTGGGTCCGGAAAAACATATCTCTCCCTGCGTAAAAGGAGGCAGCGGCTCGTCGGAGCCGGGGGCGCAAATACGAAAATCGTTCCCTAAAAGCGGCATACCCATGCTGCCGCGCTTTCCGCCGTCCCAATCGGTAATACAGCTGACGGTGACGCTTTCCGTCAGTCCGTACCCCTCCCGCAAGCGGACTGAAGAGCCGTGCCTTTCGGCAAACGCGTCGAAAGAGTCTTTTAACTGTTGCGGAACGCTGTCGCCGCCGGAAAAGGCCCCCGCCAGAAACGACAGATCGCATTTTCTGCCGTCGAGAGCCATGATCGCCGCATGAAAAAGCGAAGGTATGCCGGCGATGATGGACGGTTTTTCTCGCAGGATCACGTCGCCGAGTTCAACGGCGGAAAATTGCGGTATCAGAATGCTCGTGCCGCCGCGTGATAACATCAGATGGACGTTAACGCCAAAGCCGAACCCATGAAACATCGGTATGACGGCAAGCATAGAGTAGTCGGACATAGGGATAAGGCCGCTACCGTATTCGGTCTGATAAGCAAGAGCGTTCAGGTTTTCGGACGAAAGCATGATTCCTTTCGGCGTACCGGTCGTGCCGCCGCTGTAAAAGATAATGGCAAGCGCCTTAGGATCGGTCGACTCGTTCACTTCCGCTCCCCGCATGGCCAGAAGTCCTTTCCACGTGAGATCTCCCGTTTCGGATAAGGCCGTAATGGGAACGGCGTCTGAAAAAAGAAACGTTTCTTGATCGGAAACGGTAATGACAGGTAAATTGCGTTTGCTTTCTTCCCGCGCTTCCGATAAGAACGGAAGTAGCGGCGCGTAACAAACGGCCAGGCAAGAATCGGTATCGGAAATATAAAACGACAATTCCTTAACGGAGGACTTTGGGTGCACCGGACAAGCCACTGCGCCAATTTTATGCAGAGCATAAACGGAAACAACGACATTGGGAACGTTGGGCAAACAGAGTAAAACACGGTCTCCCTTACTGACGCCGAGACGGGTAAAAGCCGAGGCGACCGCGTCGACTTCAGACAAAAACCGTCCGTACGATATACTCCTGCCTGCATATCGTATGGCTTCTTTTTCAGAGTTGGAACCGAATGATCCGCAGACCGCCCTGTAGGTAGTCTGCGAAATCCATTTTTTCATCGTGCGGATATCAGTAACATCCATAATATTTTATTATAGCTATAATGCGCGGAAATGTCAACGACAAAGGGATCGCGCCTTCCGGGTTTTGCCTTGGGCGCGGACGCGTTTATTTTCTTAAAATAATTTTATCGCCCGTACGCGCGAGGTTGACAAATCTTTCTTAACGGGATATAATGAGACTGATTTATCAGTATGATAAATTGCATAGGAGGTCGCAGATATGAAAAAGGTCCTGACAGCGCTGATTTGTCTCGTTACCTGCTTATCCTGTTTCGCTTGCGGTAAGGCGGGCGCTTTGTTTTCCGAAAAAACCGGATCCGCACCGCAAGAAGTCGTTTCTTCCTCCCCCGCCGATCTGCCGCTCGGCGGTGGCGACGCGCAACCTTCTTTCCCGCTGAACGCAAACGGCGACCCGTATTCTTTGGCAAGTTACGTCGGATATATCGAACTCGGCTCTTATCCGCAGACCATTGCCCACCACAAAGCCGTGGCGGAAATGAGTCAGACCACCGATTCTACCGGTTATTACTACAGCACCTGGGATAACGAACACTATGCGAAGATATCCAAGTCGAAAGTGTACGGAAAAAGATTTAAGTTTTCGGAAGACTCTCTGATCGCCGAAAACGAAACGTACTACTTTAAGGTAGAGCCGATCAAGTGGTGGGTCTTTTTCAGCGGCGACATGGTCGGCGCCGGAAGCGAGACCATTACCCTTATTTCCGAACAGATCCTGGACAGCCACGATTTTTGCGCGGAATATTCTCCCGATCTTACTTCCGCCACGCAGGAGTATTACAGAGACGACAACCCCGACGTTCTCGCAAACGAATGGGCTTACAGCGATCTCAGAACGTGGCTGAACGACGAATTCCTGAAAAAAGCGTTTTCTCTTGCGGACGAGCGTCTGCTTGTTGCGCGCGCGACACCCGGCGCAAACGACGCCGATCCGGCTTTGACCGAAAAAGTCTGGGTGCCGTCCAATCCGGAAATAACGGCTTACAGAGGTCTGTTCAGCGTTCTGTCCGCCACCTTACAAGCACACCATGCGACCTATCTTTCGCAAGTGAGCGACTATGCCCGTTGCAGGAATACCTTTATCAGTATTTATCCGGACTACTACGGCAGCGGAAGATACTGGACCAGTTCTGCCGGGAACACCTCTTATAGGGCTTCTTTTGCAGCTTGCGATAACCATGACAAGAGCGGCACGGCGGGTGAAAGCGTAGGTTCGACCTATATGGGCGTTCGTCCCGTTATTTGCTTATATACGAGCGACGTGACGGCAATTTTAAAAGACGTGGAATAAAAAACCGATATTCGGAGGATATATGAAATACGTAATCGTTCTCGGCGACGGAATGGCGGATGTACCGAAAGGTCCGCTTGCGCCGAAAACGCCCCTTGACCTGGCTGTAAAGCCCAACATCGATAAACTTGCCAAAGAAGGCGAAGTCGGTCTGATCGCCACCGTAGACAAAGGTCTGACGCCGGGCAGCGACGTCGCCAACCTGTCCGTCCTCGGCTACGATCCGAAAGAATGCTATACCGGCCGTTCTCCTCTCGAGGCGCTCAGCATCGGTCTCGACCTCGACGACGACGATATCTGCATGAGGACCAACCTCGTCACGATCGAACCCGGTTCTTCTTTTGACGAAAGCGTTTTGACCGACTATTCCGCGGGAGAGATATCCACGGAAGAATCGGCGGAGATATTCAAGACCATTAACGAAGAACTCGGCGACGACACGAGACGTTTTTATACCGGCGTTTCGTACCGCAACTGTCTGCTATTAAAACATCGCGGACATCTCGACGCCACCTTTACGCCCCCGCACGACATTCAGGACAAGAAGATCGGCGAATATCTGCCGCAAGGTCCGGACGGCGAAGAGTTTTCTTCTCTTATCGAAAGATCGATGACCATCCTCGCCGACCATCCGGTCAATAAAAAACGCGTTGCCGCCGGCAAAAATCCCGCCTCGGCCATTTGGTTCTGGGGTATGGGCACCAAACCGCGGTTGCAACTTTTTAAAGACAGATACGGACTGTCAGGCGCCATGATCAGCGCGACCGACCTCCTGCGCGGCATCGGAAAAGGAACGGGCATGGAAGTGATCAACGTCGAAGGCGTCACGGGAACGCTGACCACTAATTTTATGGGCAAAGCGGAAGCGGCCGTGAAAGCCCTTGATAACAACGACTTTGCTTACGTTCACTTCGAAGCGCCCGACGAATGCGGCCATCAGGGCGACGCAAAAGGCAAGATCCTTGCTATAGAAAAGATCGACGCCGTAGTCGGTTATATCCGTAAAAAACTGGAAGAAAAGGGAGAACCGTTCGTCATGGCGGTGCTTCCGGACCACCAAACGCCCCTATATCTGCGCTCGCACGTGGGCGCTCCCGTACCGTTCATCGTCTATAACTCTCTGCACCCGGCTGGTTGCGGACTCGAATACACCGAACGAGCGGCGGAAAAAGGCGTCTTCCTGGATAACGGGCGGGCGCTCATGAAAATGATGACGAAAGAATAAACAAAACGAGAGGTTTTTTTAATAACTATGCAAACATTAACAACCAAAGCTTTACGCGAAAAGTATCTTGAATTTTTTAAGAGCAAGGGCCATACGATCATCGCCAGCGCTTCTCTTATCCCCGATAACGATCCGACCGTTCTGTTCACGACGGCCGGTATGCACCCGCTTGTCCCCTATCTTCTCGGCGCCAAGCATCCGGGCGGAAACCGTCTGACCGACGTACAAAAATGCGTCCGTACCGGCGACATTGACGAAGTGGGCGACGCGACCCATTGCACCTTTTTCGAAATGCTCGGAAACTGGTCTCTCGGCGACTACTTCAAACACGAGAGCATCGGATTCAGTTTTGAATTTTTGACCGAAGTGCTCGGCATCCCCACGGACAGACTGGCCGTGAGCGTTTTTGCCGGAGACGACGACTGCGCTCGCGACGAAGTATCGGCAAAAAGATGGGAAGAACTGGGCATCAAAAAAGAAAACATTTTTTATCTGCCGAAAAAGAACAACTGGTGGGGCCCTGCCGGCGTGACCGGTCCGTGCGGTCCCGATACCGAGATCTTTTTTATTACCGACAAAGAGAAGTGTTCCGACGGCTGTTCCCCCGCTTGCGACTGCGGCCGTTACGTCGAGATCTGGAACAACGTCTTTATGGAGTTCTTTAAGAACGCCGACGGCACCTTCCGTCCTCTCGAACAAAAGAACGTGGATACGGGTATGGGTCTGGAAAGGACGGTAGCTATGCTCAACGGCTACTCTTCCGTTTATGACATCGACGTCTTCAGACCGGTCATCGACTTGTTAAAAGCAAAAAGCGGCAAGGGCGACGAAAAAATGCGCGATATGCGTATCATCGCCGACCACATCCGTACCGCCACTTTTATGCTGGGCGACGAAAACGGCATTACTCCGAGCAACGTGGACCAAGGCTATATCCTGCGCAGACTTATTCGCCGCGCGGTGCGCTTTACGCGCAGTCTGGAACTGGATTACTCCATTCTGGAAGAGATCAGCTCCATCTACGTCGAAGAATACGCGCCCTACTATCCCGAGATCAAACGCAACAAGGATAAAATCTTATCCGAACTTCGTTTGGAGATCGAGCGCTTCGATAAGACCGTCGCGCAAGGTATCAAAGAATTCGAAAAACTCCGCGGATACATTCAGAACAACCGTCTGAGCGGTAAAGCGGCTTTCCGTCTGTACGATACCTTCGGCTTCCCCATCGAAATGACGGTGGAAATGGCTAACGAATACGGCATCGTCGTCGATACCGAAGGTTTTGACAAAGCCTTTAAAGAACACCAAGAGAAATCGCACGCCGGCGCCGAACAAAAATTCAAGGGCGGTCTTGCCGACCACAGCGAAGCGACCAGCAAGCTGCATACGGCCACTCACCTTCTCAACGCCTGCTTAAAGTACGTGCTCAACGATAACAGCATTCAACAAAAAGGCAGTAATATCACGGCAGAGCGTCTTCGCTTTGATTTCAACTTCCCGCGTCCGCTGACTCAAGAAGAACTGAAAGCCGTCGAAGACAGGGTCAATATGATCATCGATAAGAAAATACCCGTCGTCTGTAAAGAAATGCCTATCGAAGAAGCGAGAAAGTTGGGCGCCATCGGCGTCTTCAACGATAAGTATTCCGACGTGGTAAAAACCTATACCATCGGAGAATATTCGATGGAAATGTGCGGCGGTCCGCACGCTGCCAACACGGGCGACTTGGGACACTTTTCCATCGTCAAAGAACAATCTTCTTCCGCGGGCATCCGCAGGATCAAGGCCATACTCAGTTAACGTTTCTTTCGCAACGAGGGGGAATATAGAATGAAAAGAATGTTGAAAGCCATTGCGTTGATACTCGTCACGCTCCTTGCACTCGTTTCGCTATGTTCCTGCGGTAATTTGCTCGGTTCGACGAAAACGCCGGAAGATAACACGAACAAAACGACGAAGATCGACTTTGCGCAAGCGGCGGAGAATTACGAGAAAAAGAGCGTCAAGAAAACGGATATCACGGTTAAACTCAAAGGCACGGTTTATGCGAATCCCGATCCGGATCCGTTGCCTAATCTTCCGAAACTGAATATTATACAATCGAAGGATAAGTATAATATCGGCTCGACGATCACAGTATCGAGAATACAAGAAAACGATAAGATATTCGTCTCCTCGAAGGTTGCGCCCAGCGATATGTCCAAAGGCATCGACGGGCTTGTTTTGGCCATCTCTATGGCCTTACCCGGTCTGTCGAAAGCCAGAGAGAATCCAATCGACGAATCCACGATCGAAACCGTCGTCAGATACCTCACGTATCTTAATCGCTACGCCTCGGGCTCGATCGATCTCGGAGCCGATTTGGGCGTTATGAACGACACGTATAATCTAAAAGCGTTTTACACCGTTTATAAAAACAGATTCGATCAAGAACACGTCGTAGAAGAAGCGGACGATATTTGGTTTGCGGCAAACGATAAGACGCTTTCCGCCTGGCTGAATAACAACGCTCAACTCGAAGTTACGGGAAACAGGATCAACACTTATTTAATGAAGACCGTTTTTTCACAGGTAACCGACAAAAGCGAGTTCTTTGATAAAGATAACGCCAAAAAATACGTGGATAAAAACGGCCACTCTTCTTACGATATCTCATTAAAAACGGATATTATCGTTTCGTCGTTTCTTTCCGGATTCCTCGATCTTCTCGGAGTAGCCGATAAAAACGGCGCTTTAACGCGTTATGCGGAATACTTTTCCGAGATGAAACAGTGGTTTACCGTCACTGCGCAGAACGTTACCGCCGACGTCAATAACGACCTGCCGCAAAATATCAAAACCGGTTTCAGCGTCGAACTGAACGTCCTCATTCCCCAAGTCAAAGAAATCATTCAGCTCATGTATCGAAACGGCGTGATCGATGAAAGTTCTTCAAAAATTTCTACGGTCATCCTCAACCTCGCCGATCATTATTTACTCGGCACGAAAGGTCAGGACCATACCATAGGAGTGCAGTTCGACGTAGATTTTAACGAGAATTTTTCTTATAAACCGTCCGAGTGCAGATTAAGCGACGACGAGTATGCCGATTACTTTCTTCCTATAGGCGTCGCAGCGGAAGGTCGGGTCGATCTGAACGACTACGTGATCGGCTTCATCGCCGATAAAGGCGCGTTCGTTGCCGATTATCTTTTAACGCTCGGCAAAGAATATGCCGAAAAGCTCGACGCGATACAAGAAGAGATCATGCAAAAAGCGACGGAAATCGAAGATAAAGAAGGAAAGATCACAAAAGCACAAATGCTGTCCATTGCCGCGGAAGTGATCCTAAAATACAAAACCAACGATTCCGGCGCGACTGACAGTTCGCAACCGGACGAACTACAGTCGGAAGATTAATTCGGAGGCAGACGGTTGTTTACCGTTCTTATTAACGATAAAAAATTCTGCGCGGAAGACGGAACGCCCTTAAAAGAGATCTTATCTTTATACGGCGCTTCTCTCCCTTATTCAAAAGAAAGCGCCCTCATCGGGCGTTTTTTAGACGCATCGGATCAAGAAAACGCAAAAAAGATCTCTTACGAAACGATCATCGACCGCGATATGGCGATCGAGATCGATTTCTTTCCCGAAAAAGAAGATCTATCTTTTTCCACCTGTTCTCTCGCCGTAAACGTCGGCGACAAATGGGTGGACGTCTGTCTGACGGACGGGGAAAACGCCGTCGTCCGCTCAATGGTCAATCCTCTGCTTTCTATCGGCGATCTCGCGGCGCAAGAAACGGCATACGTCCGCGATCGAACTGCGGTAACGGAAACCTTGCAAAAAACGATCGAAAAAAAGTGTCTTGACCTTCTTGCCGAATTCGATCGAAACAACGTTCAAATCGCAGTCGTGTGCGCGAGCGAATTCTATCTCAAAATACTTTTCGGCGATAAAAAGATCGGTCTTCCCGCCGACAACGTTCGTATTCTTCCCCCTATCGGCCCGTATGCGTCCGGAGAGCTCTTTTGCGAATCGGTCTCCTTGCCGGAAAACACGTTTTTGATCGACTGTGAAAAGAACCTCACTCTTTTGTATATCGGAAAAGAAAACGACACGTATACGTTTATGTGGGGAGTAGACTACTCCGAACTGTCTCTGCTTATGATCCGCGCCGCTATGCGTGTGATAAAACCGGAAGAAACGAAGCCTATCGTACGACTGTACGGCGAGAACGCATATCTTTTGGAAGATATGCTTACTGCGGAAGGATTAAGTTACATTCACGCGGAAAAAGATCCCGCCATGGTAGCAAAAGCGGTAACACCCTCTTTTTACGCCAAACTGGAAAAAGAAAAAAAGCGCACCTCTTATCACGATCTGTTAAAAGACGAAAACTTTCAGGAAGAGATGAATAAAATCTACCTTTCCCCTTTCGACAACAGAGATATCGACTGAAACGACGAAAAAACCGCCTGATTTGCGATTTCGGGCGGTTTTTATATTCAAACACTATATTTTATTTTTCAAAAGGCTTTCGCTTGCGAAAACCGTGCAACTCGACTCCCGTGTAGGAAAGCAGATCTTTATCCAGCAAAACGTCCTTGTTCGCACCGTAATAAATATCCTCTTTGCCCGATATAAGACGACAAAAATCTTCGAACTTATCCCAGTCGTTCTCAATATCGAATTCGTACGAATGGCCCCAAATATAAAAGATCTTCGGCGAGTCCGCTTTCAGCGATAAAAACTCCTCTCCGAGCGAGAACAGCTTATCCCATTCGGTATGGTGCAAGGTCGGGCGGAAACGGAGCAGATCGGTCTGCGGCTCGAAATTATAGGTGGATACCGTATTGCGGGAATACTGTACGCCCGTGAAACGCTGCAAAATACTGACGACACGGTCGTTTTGGCTGGCTTCCGTACTGCAAGGATAGGCCATGCCCACTACTTCGTATCCGGCGATATCGGACAAAACTTTTCTGTCCTCTTCCACTTCTTTGATAACTTTTGCCGTAGTTAA
>CACXDF010000035.1 GCA_902766325.1 uncultured Eubacteriales bacterium
CGGCACGATCTTCCGTAAAACCTCTTCCGCCGACGGAAAGAACTCCGTCTCCCCGCCGTCTCCTTTTTCGAGAGGCAACAGTCGAACTGCCTTTACTTCGGCGCTCATTCCACTCGAAAAGTCGGTATAAACGACGTAAATATCCGTCAATTCATTGCCGAACTTTTGCAGTAGGATATCCGTTATATTCCGAGCCGTGCGCAGAACGTGACCTTCCGTTCCGAACGAAAAATCCTTTTCGACGGCCGCATCGTGCTTGGTATAATATTGCCGTCCGTATTCGCCCGCAACGAACAACCTTGCGTCCTCGTATTCGGAGAGCAGAGCGTTCGTTTTGCGAATGACGTTATAGTTATAGGCCCCGGCAAGCCCCTTGTCGGCGGTAATGATGACGATGCCGACCTTCTTTTCCGCCGCTTCGCGAAGATAACGGCTTTTCGCCGCCTCTTTTCCCGACGTAAAAGCGGGCATTACCTCTTGCAACGCGGAAAAACAGGCGCGCGCGTTCGCAAGTTCCGTTTTCGCCCGACGAAGCTTTGTCGAAGCGATCATATACATGGCGCTCGTCAGCGTTTCTATCTCCGAGATGCTCTCGATATGGCTTTTTACTTCTTTCTTATTTGCCATACGTCCTCTCGATATAGTCTTTGGCGAGAGCCGATATCTCTTCTTTGTCTTCTTTCGAAAGAAGTCCGCTTTCCTCTATCCTTTCGCCGATCTCCGGATGCTTTTCTTCAATGAAAGCGACCGTGTCGAAAGCGATACTGCGGAATTTATCCGCATTGCTTACGGTAATAAGTCTCCCCAATACGACGTTAAGGAGGATCACCTGCGTATGCATGGCGAGAGGACTGAATTTTTCTTGTCGGAGCGTCCGCATCAGACCCTGACCGTACGCAAGACGGCGTAAAGTGCTTTCGTCGAGATCGTTCGCGAACTGCGTAAAGGCTTCCATTTCACGATACTGCGCCAGATCGAGACGGAGAGTACCGGAAGAAAGTTTCATGGCTTTGGACTGCGCGTCGCCGCCCACACGAGAGACCGACAAACCGACGTTGACCGCCGGACGCTGACCGGAGAAAAACAAATTGCTTTCGAGATAGATCTGTCCGTCGGTAATGGAAATGATATTGGTCGGGATATAAGCCGACACGTCGCCCGCCTGCGTTTCCACGATGGGGAGCGCGGTGATACTGCCGCCGCCCTTTTCGTCCGACAGATGCGCCGAGCGTTCCAAAAGACGGGAGTGCAAATAAAAGACGTCGCCGGGATAGGCTTCTCGTCCCGGAGAACGGTTCAGTAAAAGACTGAGTGAACGATAGGACACGGCGTGCTTTGACAAGTCGTCGTAAATAATAAGAACGTCCTTGCCCTGATCCATAAAGTACTCGGCAAGGGCGCACCCTGCGTAAGGAGCGACGTACTGAAGAGGCGCCGCTTCTCCCGCCGTAGCGGCCATGACGACGGTATAATCCATCGCGTCGTGCTTTTTCAACGCGTCGCAAATATGAATGACAGAAGACATCTTCTGTCCGATGGCCACGTAAATGCAAATTACGTCTTTCCCTTTTTGGTTGACGATCGTATCGACGGCAATCGCCGTTTTACCCGTTTGACGGTCGCCGATGATCAATTCTCTCTGGCCCCGACCGATCGGGAACATGGAGTCGATAACGAGCAAGCCCGTTTCAAGCGGTCTGTTGACCGGTTGACGGTCGATAATATCGGGAGCCGGACGTTCAATGGGATAATAAGCATCCGCTGCGATCTCGCCCATTCCGTCGATAGGTTCTCCGAGGGCGTTGATCACCCTGCCGATATAGGCTTCTCCCGCCGGGATGCCGGCCGTCTTTTCCGTACGATAAGCGATATCGCCTTCGCATACGGTATCGTCGGTATCGAACAAAATACATCCGATCTCGTCTTTTTCGAGCGATAACACCATCCCTTTTACGCCGGAAGAGAAAACAAGTATCTCGCCGTACGTTGCGTTCTGCGGTCCGGACAACTTGGCAATGCCGTCGCCTACCGAAAGAACGACGCCCGTTTCCTGCGGCAAAACCGAAGGGCGCCAGGCGCTGACTTCTTCTTTCAAAAGGGTAATGACGTTTTCGCCTTTGGCTTTCAATAAGGCGGAAGTGAGCTGCCGAACGCGCTCTTCCGCGCTCCAGTCGTACAGGTCGGCTCCGACTTGCAAAGCAAAGCCGCCTTCATAGCGGTCGCTCTTTTCCCAAACAAGAACGTATCCCGAACCGTATTTTTTTTCGACAAAGCGTAAAAAGCCCGCTTTTTGTTTGTCCGTGGGCGGGCAAGAAGAGTACAGATAGGCTGTTTTTTCGGCGTTATTCATTTTTGCCCTCGTTCGCTTCGCTCAAGAATACGTCCATCGCGGCGGAGGGATCGGACGCGGCTTTTTTATAGGCCTTCGCCACAAGACCGACGATCTCGGCTTGCGCTCCGTCGACGATCTTTTTCTTTTCCGCTTCGCCTTCGACTTTTGCCCTGCTTACGATCTCCGCGGCCTCTTTTTCGGCGCGATCCATCGCTTCCTGCCGTTCTTTTACGGCGAGAAGATCGGCGTCCTGCTTCTTTTGGGCAATCTCTTCGTCCACAACGGACAACTTCTCTTCGTACGTCTGTTTCAGTTCTTCGGCGTCCGCCAGTTTCTTGTTCGCGTCGTCGTCCATGTCCTTGTAGTATTGCACTCGCTTGTCCATGAACTTTTTGACGGGTCTATAGAGCAAGAAAAACAGAATGGCAAAGAGCAGCACGAAGTTGAAAAGATGCAGAAGGATCTGTTTCCAATCAATATTCAGCGGCATTGTTTACCTCGTTTACAATACAAATATCAAAAGGATCGCAACGATAAGAGCGTATATTACGAGCGTTTCGACAAAGACGAGACCGAGCATCATCGTCGTTCTTATCTTGCCTTCGGCTTCGGGCTGACGAGCGATACCGTCGATGGCCTTAACGATAACCAGACCCATCATAACGGCGCCTGCCGAGGCTACGGCTCCGAGAACGATAGCGGCCGACCATGCCTTAGTCTGTTTGGTCTCTTCCTGCGCGACGTTCAAGGCCGTCTGAGAGTCGTTTCCCACGGCCTGTTCTTCGGCGGCGAAAGCGACGTTCTGCTGTTGCAGTCCGGCGGCAACGAAAGCCAATACGGACAGCATCAAAATGACGGCGAACATCAATAAAACGGTCTTTTTTGCGGTCAATTTCATTTTTGGATTCCTCCACGTAAAATAATTATTGTTTATTCTTTTTCCCTTTTCGGGATTTTTTGACATGAGGTTCAGTCGCTTCGCCGTAGAACAGAGAAGCGAGCATAATAAGAACGTACGTCTGGATCAAGGCGTGGAGCAGCGTAAACAGCACGCCGACGATAACGGGCAGACCTATGCTCAAGAACTGTACGTAATACACGAGTTCGGTGACGAGAAGTCCGCTGAGCAACGCGCCGAAAAGGCGGAAGCTCATGGAGATGGGAAGCGAAAAGTCTTTCAGCGTATTGGCAAGACCTTTCATCTTATTTGCGACGATACCTCCGCACATGATGAAGAGGTACGTCGTGCAACCCATGGCGATGGCGCCGTTGATATCGGATAAAGGCGCGGGAAGCGAGATCGGGTGTCCTTTCGTCGTGACGGCCTGGATCCCGAAAAGCTCGAATATCGTACTGAAAAAGATATACGTGCCGGCAACGAAAATGTAAGCGGACAACACGTTGGGACGGTGCGGGCTGTTATCTCTGGCTACGCCGCCGAACAGGTCTACCAGTTTTTCCAAAGCCGCCTGAAACTTATTCGGGATCAACGTGAACTTCGGGATAACGAAAATGCGGATGATAAGACAAGCGATAAAAAGGATGCCGGTGATGACGAAAGCGGAGATAAGTCCGGGGTTAACTTCCAGCCCGAACAGACTGATCCGGTTCGACTCGTGCAAAACGGCGTCGGACATAGCCTCCTGGATGGTCTCTTCTTTCTCGACCGACGGCGCCAGAATGGCCGCGACCAAAATGGCCGCCAAAACGCAAGCAAAGGTGATGAGTAATACTCTTTTTGTTTTTTTCGTCATAAAACGCCTCAATACGCACGCGCGTTTATAATAAGTAAATTATACGCTAACGATAATATATTGTCAACAAGCCGAATTAAAAAAGAAAACGGCTCGCGCATTCCCGCGCAAAGCCGTCTTTTTTTATCGAGCCACAGTCGGACTATTCTTCGTCGTCATCGTCTTTTTCCACCGTCCATTCTTCCTCTTCCGGCTCTTCCTGTTCGATGGGTTCCGCATTTAATTTTTCTTCCAACAGGTTTTTCAAACAATCCGCGTAAGCGGCGCCTATCTTGGGTTTTTTCGAAGCGTCCGGCTTGATCTGCGCCAAAAGGCTCTCCACGTACTCCGAGACGGAGTCATCTACGGGCAGGATATTGACCGTTGCTTTCTTTTCGCGGGCGCGTTTGGAAAGAGTTCCTTCCTTCGTCGCAACGATCAGGTCCGCCGCCGTTATCGCCTTATCTTCGTCGTCGGGGCCGAGCACTCGTCCGCCGGCGGATATTATGAGTCCCGCCGTTTCTTGATCGTCGCATATAAACAACGCTTCTTTCGTCTCGTTGACCGTTCCCGGTAAAACGCTGATCTGTTCTTGCTCGTCTTCGTCCGCTTTTTCCACAAGGAACAGAATGGCCTGCTTGGTGATGCCGAGCGACGACTTGGCTTCGTTGCGAAGATCCTCTCTGCTCTTTTGTTCGGATAAGACGGCGATACCCATCACGATCTTTTCGGCCGGAACGCCGTTTGCGATCAAAGCGTTTCGTTCCGTCAGATCTTCGACGAAATAAAACTCCACTTGTTCGTCGATAAGTTCGTCCTGCGCTTTATCGCCGAACATAACGCACACGCTGCACTTGACGCCCGTCTTCTTTCTTTCGACAAGAATGCTCCTGAGCGCCTCTTCGGTGGACACGACGACCACGTCCGGCACGAAACGATACAAGAGATTACGGACCGTTTTTTGCGGCAGACCGCACCAGTCTCCGTACGTCATGTTTTCCGGATTGCGCTTGTGTATCTTTTTTTTGCATTTTTTAAAAAGTCTGCGCGAGCCGCTCCCTTCCGGGAAAAACTTGTCGAAAAAAGCGTTTTTAACGAGACAACGCAGTTTCTTTTCGGAAATAACTATTCCGGCAAAGCGGTTATCGCTTATCAGCGGTTTTTTGACCGAACGAGCCAGCGGAAGCATATTTTCCGGCGTTATAAATACGACTGATTTTTTATTTTGCATATAGATCACCTTTTCTTATTATATCGTATTTTGTCAGTTTCAGATCCGTTTTCAGAAGAAGTTTTTGTTGGACGATCTTGCAGTCCTCCACCGGGTTTCCTTCTTCGTCTTCGATCGCCGACGGCACGAAAGAACCGACTCCTTCGGTCGCGGATACGTACTCCAGTTTTTCTCCGACGAAAAAGCGGTTTCGCTGTTCCACCCAGACGCCCCCTTTCTTTTCGTCGCGCCCGATGACTTGCGCCGTAAAGACATACGGATTTTCCGGATGCGACGACGAGTAACACTGTTTCGGATCGCCCATGTAAAAACCCGTCGTGTAATCGCGGTGTCCTACCAAGCAGGTCTCGCGATACCACTTTTCATCGTACGGTTTTCCTTCCATGATATCGTCGATACGCCTACGATAAGCGTTAACGACGACGCCTACGTAATACTCCGTTTTCATCCGCCCTTCGATCTTGAGCGACTGTACCCCGGCGTCGATGATCTTATCCAGGATAGGCATCGTGTTCATATCGGCGGAATTAAGAATATAGCTACCGTGGCTATCCTCTTGAATGGTCAGTTTTCTCTCCCGACTGGCTTCTCCGAGACTGTATTCCCACCTGCACGCCTGTACGCACTCGCCCCGATTGCTGTCGCGTTCCGTCAAATAAGAACTGAGCAGGCATCTGCCGCTATAGGATATGCACATCGCCCCGTGAATAAAAGCTTCCAGTTCGGCCGCGCCGCCGAGGTAGTCTGCCGTCTCCTTGATCTCATCGAGGCTCATTTCCCGCGCGAGGACGATCCTTTTCACACCTTGTTTCGCCCAAAACGCGGCGGCGTATTTATTGAGAGTATTGGCCTGCGTGGACAGGTGCACGTCCAACGAGGGAAAGGACTTCAGACATAATTCCACCGCCCCGGGATCAGATACGATCACCCCGTCTGCTTTCAGGAGATCAAGCTCCTCAAAATACTCTTTCAGTTCCCCAAAGTCCTTATTCTTGGGAAATATGTTGACGGTCACATAAACTTTTTTCCCGCGGTCGTGAGCATAAGAGATTGCCTCCCGAAGCTGCTCGCCGGTGAAGTTATCGGCATAGGCGCGCAGACCGAATCTCTTGCCTCCGAGGTATACCGCGTCAGCTCCGAAATGGAGCGCCGTATAAAACCTGCCGAGCGACCCGGCCGGCGCAAGAAGTTCAGGCCCGATCATTCTTCGATCCTCATCAAAAACGATTCGGCGCGGTCCTCTTCTCCTAAGAGAATATAGGTGCCGTACAGCCTTTTGCAGGTCTCGATATATCCGTTTTCATCGCCCCCCGTTATCTCGTAGGTGCGATATGCCAGCATATAATACTTGACCGCTTTGACGTATACTTTCAGTAAAGAATATACGTCGCCGATCAAGATATATATTTCTCCGAGCGCCGCGTGGAAAGGCGTCTCGCGGTACGTTTCTTCCCGCATTTTTTTACACTCGAATAAAAAATCGAGGGCGCGTTCGTATTCTCCTCTTCTTACCTTGATCGAACCGAGCGCGAATAAAAGAGCGTCCGTCGGATCACCCATCATATACGCTTCGGTAAAGCAGGCGTCGGCCTTAGCGTCTTCTTTGCGGGCGTAATAGGTCGATCCGAGCCTGTAAAGCGCTTTCTTTTCGGTCGCCTGCGCGCCTTTATTCTCTTTGAGTATCTTTAACGCTTTTTTCCGCAAACGAACGGCTTTTTTTATCTTGCCGAGCCCTTCGTAAGCCGTTCCTTTATCGACGAGACAATCGGCGTACGCGATTCCGTCTTTTTGTTTTTTTGCGTTCCGCTCCGCGAGCTTAAACGCCTTTTTCCAATCTTTTTTTTCCGCGCATTCGCCTAATATGCGCGCACGCATACGAAGACACTCTCCTATTTCCCGCGCGTCGACCGATTTCGGATCGATACGACAAGAATAAAGAACGTTCTCCGCACATTCCAAAGCTCTGTCGGTTATCCCCGAGTCGTAATAGCCCCTGGCAAGACAGGCATACTCGTGCGCGGATAATTTCAGCTCTCTGTATTCCTCTTGCTTCTTACTCATTTTTCCCCTCTCTGCAATAAAAAACGACTTTGCCGCCCTTTCTCAATTCGGTCACGGCGCATTCCAATTCAGGCGCGGATTTTCCGTTTACTTCCATACTGCCGACGTAAATGCCGGCGCCTTCTTTAATTAATTCGATATCTCCGTCTTTCAAATGGACTACGGCGCGCTTAAAAAGCGGAGACCCGGCGATCAATCTGTCCTGTCCCGAAACGGGGAAAAGCCCCAGCGCGTTCCAGACGTACAAAGAAGACAAAGCGCCCGTATCGTTATTGCCCGGCATTCCGCCCCGCGATAGCGTCCACATATACTTACGCGACATATCGATCATCTCGCTGATACGATCGTGTCTGCCGATAAAGTGATAAGAAAACGGCGCTTCCATATCCGTCTCGTTGTTGAATCCCTCGAACTTGCCGTACCCGATACGCGGTAAACGATACCCGAAGAAATAATCAAGTAACTTCAAAAACTTTTCTTTTCCGCCGGCGGCCGTAATACGCAAATTTCCGTCGGAATGCAACCGGAAAGAATAATTCAGGAAGTTACCTTCGTAATACCAAGA
>CACXDF010000036.1 GCA_902766325.1 uncultured Eubacteriales bacterium
AGGCGCTGATCGACGAACTCCGCATCAGGAACGGCAATCTCGAGATCAGTCTTCTTCCGTTCGCTTTGAGCGATAAAGAACTATGATTGAGTAAAAAAGATCGGGCGCGCAAACGTTTGCGCGCCTGTTTTTTTATAGTTACCCGATAAAAATGCGTCGCTGCGCGTCCCCCCCTTGTCACTTTTTTGAAAGGATGTTATAATTATAGTACCTTTTGATAAAATCTTTAGGGAGAGGGTAATGAATATAATTGCTTGTGACGACGAAAAGCCGGCGCTTGAAAACCTTGTGATCGCAATACGCGGCGCAGTACCCGATTGCGAACCGAAAGCCTTTCGTTATCCCGAAGAAATTTTGGCGTATGCGAAAGAGAATGCGGTCGACGTTGCGTTTCTCGACGTCAGTATGCCCGGCATGACGGGAATAGAGCTCGCAAAAAAACTGAAGGCGATATTGCCCTATCTCAATATTATTTTCGTAACGGCCTATTCGCATTACGCGATGGACGCGGTGAATCTCCATGCCAGCGGATATGTGTTGAAACCCGTTTCGGTCGAAGACGTCAAGCGAGAGATAAATAATTTTCTTCATCCTATCAAAAAAGAAACGGAGCGCAGGATCTACGTGCAGACTTTCGGCAATTTCGAGGTGTTCGTGGATGGCAGACCGCTTAGATTCCTACTTGCGAAGAGTAAAGAAATGTTCGCTTATCTCGTGGATATGGCGGGAGTGTCCGTCAATCGGAAAGAATTGACCGCCGCGCTGTTTTTGGACGAGCCGTATTCTTTAAAGGTGCAAAACTATTTCACAAAAATATTCAAAGCGATGATCGAAACGCTGTCTTCCGTCGGATTGGAAGATATCGTCTATAAGGACTATAACGCGTACGCCGTGAAAAAAGACGCGATCGCTTGCGATCTGTACGATTATGAAGCGGGCGATCCGACCGCGATCAGCAAGTATCACGGCGAATATATGTTGCAGTACGAGTGGGCGGAGGGAAAACTGCTGTAAGAGAGGAAAAAATGATCGATATATCCCGAATATTTGATTCCATAGCCACGACTTTCGCAGTAAACGCCACGATAGAATTATACGGCGCCGTTATGATCTTTTACGCGGCGGCGACGGCGATCGGTATGCGATTGGAAAAAGGCTTGCTCCGCATTATTCTGCTGGCTTACGTCGCCAATTTTCTTGCTCTGAGCGGCGATGCGGTCGCTTGTATTTTTCACGGAGCGACGGGAGAGGGCGCTTTGCTGGCGACCGGCATCGGCAATTTCGTCGGTATGACGGGCTTGATATTCAGCGGTTATTTTTATGCAAGCGTACTTTTTTACAATTACAAAAACAGAGATATCAAAACGTACAAGGTATTCCGGACGATCGCGTCTTGCTTCGTCGTACTTATGATGGCTGCCTTTGTCGTATCGCAGTTTACGGGGTGGCTGTATTTTATCGACGATGACAACGTATATGCCCGCGGTTCGATGTTTTATTTGTCGGGTATTTATGCGGTAGGTATCCTTCTTTGCGTTTTTTTGTATATGTTGCCGAGGTTCAAACGCATTTCCGCGCAGGACAAAAAAACCACCGTTTTATATATAGCGATCCCCGTCGTCGGTCTTGTTTTACAGGCCGTATTCTACGGTTTCGTATTTATTCAGATCGCAATACTCGTCGTGATGGAAACCGTCTTGTTACGTTCTTTGAAAGATCATACGAATCGGATCATCGAGCAGAATAAAGAACTCGCCGAAAAAGAAATAGCCATCAGTAAAATGCGCGAGCAACTGTTGTTAAGCCAGGTCCGTCCGCATTTTGTCTATAACTCGCTTACCGCGATGCAACGGATCGAAGGCAATCCGCCGGAGACGATCAAAGCGATAGACGATTTTGCCAAATACCTCAGGCAGAATCTTTCCGTTGCGGAAGGGATCACCACAGTACCGTTCGACGTGGAGATCGAACACGTTAAAAGTTATGTCGCTATCGAAAAACTTCGGTTCGGAGACGAATTGAAAGTCGA
>CACXDF010000037.1 GCA_902766325.1 uncultured Eubacteriales bacterium
ACGTGGACGGAACGGAAACGGAAGGCGAAGCCGTGGTCGATATCACGGATAATAATCTTACCGTAGCAGAGTGATAAAAGAATAAATGGATTGTTTTTTTCTCTTTGATTTTCAGGACGAATATCTTACGTTCCATGCGGAATATTGTACGGAGCGCGCCGTTCACACCTTGGACGGCGTCGTATCCGACTTGCCCGCGCTATGTGCGGCGGCGAACGTTTCCGATAAAGAAAACTTGCTTAAATTTTTAACCGTCCGCTTTTCTTCCGGCAACGGCTTTTTCGACTTTCTGAAAGAAAACGGCATCGCCTTCATTCCGACGGAAAAGAGCTATGCGGATACCTCTTCGGACGTTTAACGTCCGAAAATGGAAAAATTTTTCTTTTACTTATTTATTCTTAAAAAATAGGTTTATTTGACAAAACGAGGAGGGTGGCGTACAATACGTAGTATGAAGAGATCGGTGATCGGCGGCTTTTGCCTCGTTTTACTTACTGTGATCGTCCTTTTGACCGGTTGCGCCAAGAAGGACGTTTCCGTTTATACGCTAAAAGAAAACGGCATCGAATATACTTTGACGCTGAACGAGACGGACGGCACGTTTTTGCTTACGGAAGTAAGCGCGGCCGGTACGAAAGAGTACGAAGGTAACTTTACCGTAAAAGACGGCGGCGTGATCCTCGGCAGCACCAATTTCGGCTACCGCTCCGTTCGCCTTCTTGCCGATACTTTCGTTTTTATCACCAATCCGACCGGGATGGTGGAGAACCCGGAACCGTGCGAGCACGAATGGGGAAAGACGACCCACACGGACGGGGATTGTCAAAATTACGGCTATTCCGAACGGGTTTGCAAAAAGTGCGGAGAAAAAGAAAGAACGTACGATACCGCCTACGGCGACCACGTTTCGGACGGCGGAAAACACGTGGAAGGAGCGACTTGCACCGATTACGGCTATACCGTTTATACGTGTACGGTCTGCAAAAAAACGTTGAATACGGTCGCCGACGCGGCGCCGTCGGGAAGACACGATTATCTCGCGACGGATACCGTTTTGGATAACGGGTGTAAAGAAGTCAAGACGCGTTTATATAAATGCCAGAATAATAATTGCAATCACGAGGCATATATGCCGGAGGCGTCGCGCGCCATCGGATCGCATAAAGACGAAGACGGCGACGGTATTTGCGACGTTTGCAAAAGGTTGAAAAACGGCTTGCCGTCCGTGCACGACGACAAGGATAACGACGGCTATTGCGATACGTGCAAAGTAAAAATGACCGTTTTGCAAGGCGTTATCTCTTCTCCGTGCGGATACGAAGAAGACGGTAAGATATATATCGGCGTTTATCCTCAACTGATAGCAGGACAAACGGCTCGGGATATCAAGGCGGCGGGCCTTTATGACGAATCGCTCGACGTATGGTATTACGGAACGGAAACGTACGTTCTCCGAGAAGCAAAAACGTTGTCCGGCGATAAAACTTTTTCCAATAACAAGGTCGTAAGCGGAAGAGAGACCTACGCCTTTATTTTGCAACCTCTTGCCTTCGTTAAGTATGAAGATAAGTATATTTGCGACCGTATCGCAGACGGCGAAGCCTTCTTGAGCGAATATGCGAAGATCAATAACGGCGTTACCAACGTATGGGGAAACAGCACGCTGTATTCATACGTTAAAGAAACGATGGCCGCTCGTATCGGATGCGCCGAAGAGATCGAGTCTGTTGACCTTCTTTCGATGGAAGAGCTGCCGCCGATAAGAGAATGTGTTAAGACGGTTACCGATTACGCTCTTGCCGGAGGCGTCGGTTATTACGACGCGGACAGAAAAGGCGAGTGGTTTTTGAAGACGTCGGTTACGGATACGAACGATAAAGTATGGTGCGTTGGCACGGGCGGGATCAAAAGCGAAGAAACCGTTACGAATATTCGCGGCGTGGTGCCGGTCATACGGTTAAAGGAGAATAACGGATGAAAAAGAAGCATCTTTTTTTGATAAGTATAGCGGTTCTCGTCGCGCTTCTGTTCGTCGGGTGCTCGGATCGGGAACAGGAAGGACCCGAACAGCCCCCGGCGCCCGCAGGCATCACCGTTTATTTTGATACGCAGATCAAAGGATATAATATTCAACCGTTGTTTTTGGACGGTATAACCGACAAGGATATGCCGGACGTGCCGTACTATGCCGGATACGTTTTTCTCGGATGGTACTATGATGCCGCCGGAACGAAAGAATTCAATATTATCGACGG
This sequence comes from uncultured Eubacteriales bacterium, assembly GCA_902766325.1. Lineage (GTDB taxonomy): Bacteria > Bacillota > Clostridia > Christensenellales > DTU072 > CAG-1782. The sequence goes on from CACXDF010000037.1 coordinate 2,256, forward strand.
CTTTACGCAAGATACCACGTTATATGCGAAGTGGGAAAAAAGACAAGCGACGATCGGCCCCGATCAGGCCGCGCCGACGGAAACGGACGTCGGAGGTATCGAATACGCCAGAAAAGGCGAAGAATACTTTGTCGTCGGCTATACCGGGGGGCTTCCGGAGATCAACGTACCGGAAACATACGGAGACCTGCCCGTTTCCGGCGTGAAGGACGGCGCTTTCAGTCGCTCCATTGTTCGCAAGATCAATCTCCCCGCATCCGTCAGGACGGTGGAAGAGGGAGCTTTTGCCGGCGCGGCCAAATTGCAAGCGATCGGCGTTGCGGATAATAATCCTTCTTATAAGTCGATCGGCGGAGTCCTGTATAACAAAGAAGGAACGAAACTCGTCTGCTTGCCGCCGATGTGCGTGGCGACGAGCTACAGCATACCCGCCGCGGTGGATACGATAGGTCCTTTTGCCTTTCACGGGTGCGTTATTTCGTTGTACTTTGCCGACGACGGTGCGTTAAAAACCGTCACGGAGAACGCTTTTTCCGGTTTTGTCGGAGACGTGACCTTGCCGGCCAGCGTCGAAAACATTGAAAAGTACGCTTTTTTCGGAGCCGATAGTGACGTCTCTTTCCCAATGAATTGCAAGGTGACCGCATTGCGGAACGGCGCGTTCGACGGCTTTGTCGGCGCCAAACTCAAGATACCCGCGTCCGTAACGGAGATCAGCGGTTCGGCTTTTAACGGTTGCGCGGCCGAGGTGGATCTGTCGTTGACAGGTTTGACCGCGCTCGGCGATCATGCGTTCAACGGATATATCGGAAAAAAATTGTTTATTCCCGCCTCCGTGAGCAGTCTCGGTAAAGGATGCTTTTATCGTTGTACGTCGGAGATCACCTTTGACGAAAGATCCGATCTGAGATCGGTCGGAGAAGAATCTTTCAGCAATTTCGGCGGTAAGGTCGCCTTTCCCGCATCCGTCAGAGCGGTGGGAAGATACGCTTTTTATCATGCGCTTTCCGGCGCGGAGATCGTTTTTTCCG
>CACXDF010000038.1 GCA_902766325.1 uncultured Eubacteriales bacterium
GTGTTCGGCTCGAGATCGTACTTGGCGCAATCAAAAGCGATGAGACGGTATTTGTCCGTCAGGTCGGCCGTGTAGGAGAGGGAATTTTCATCGCGGACAAGCGATTCGGAAAAGCCGAATTGATCATATATCTCGGCGAATTTTTCGGGAGAAACGTTTGCGATATCTTCTTTTTCGTCATGAAGATACGAGGACGCGTGATTGCGGATATCGTGGTTGCCGTTTATGACGAAGCAACGCTTACCCGCGGCTTCGGCTCGGGCCAGTTCTCGCGCGACCAATCGGTGCGCCGCTTCCGCGCCGTCGTCGGAAAGATCGCCCGTAAGGATCAGAATGGGACTGTCGCTTGCGATAAAGTCGTCGATCGCCGTGCGAAAAATGGCTTCGGTCAGTCCGATGGCTTTTTCGTTGCTGTTCAAGATCCTGCTTAAGCACGGCGTGATCGTATCGCCGTATTGTTCGGAAGAAAGGATGTGGATGTCCGACATGATCGTTATGTTGTCGGGAATCGCGTTTTGATCCGTATCGTCGCTTTTGTCGGCGCACGCGGTGACGCTGAGGAGCAGGCACAGAACGATAAGCGGAAGGGCTACTTTCAGAAAATGTTTTTTCATACTGTTCTCCGGGAATTTGTTTTTTTCATTATAGCATATCCGATTTTTTTTGCAAGAGCGATTTATTTATTCGCCCTTAAATACGCGCGCACGTATTGACATATGTTTTTTTATATGTTAAAATTACCGGGTATCAAAGTGGGTATTCCACCGGAGGTCGTTATGGGTTTGAAAAAGAGATTCGGCATTTTGTTCGCGACGGCGCTTTTCGTTTTTGTCTGCTTGACGGCTCTGCTTTTTATCGCAGCGGCCGATCCCTCCGCCAAAAGCGCCTATGCCGACGACGAAGCCTACGTCCGTACGACCAATACCGCTTCTTCCGTTAATCTCCATCAATGCGTTTCTCCCGCCGAATCCGCGGTCGACTTTGTTTCCAACGTCTGCAACTTCGATAGCACCCATTACGTAAAGATGCCGACCGGGACCAGTATTTGTTCTTATACCGGCGCTCGCTTTAACAGCGGAGCCGGCTCTTCCGGCACCTATAACTATTGCCGTTACAGCGTTATTACCGACAAGGTAAGGATGTGCACCGCGGCTTCATCGAGTTCTCTTTTGCCCAATTCCAATGTCTTTTTCGCGTCGGAAAACGAAAATTTCGACGTCGGCACCTATTGCGGCGTGGATACCGATAACAAGACGCTTGTCTTTTACAGTTATCCTCCGTCGGAAATGGACGCGTCGCTGTGCGCGACCTTCAATCTCGGACAGGACGTTGTGGACGCTTTGGCGGATAGACTTCTGATCGTTAAGATCACGCCGTATTTTGTCACCGCCAAAAAAGACAGGGGCGGAGATATCGCCACCTATCTTCGCGACGAAGACAAGGATAACGTCGATTTGGACTGCTTCTGCTATAACGCCGGCAAAATTTATCACGAGACGCCTCCGACGGTACAGATCCCCGTCAGCAACAGTAAGGATAATATAGTTACCGGTAATACGCTGACTCTTTCTTCCGGCGCGTACACGACGGCGAGCGCCGGCAATAACTGCTCTTTCGTGCAAGTCAGCCTTTCTAAATTCAGTAATAACGGCGACGTGAGCGCCGCTATCGCGGAGATCGGTATCAGAGTTACCGTCACTCCCAATACGGGCCTCGTCTTTCACAGCTCTTCCACATACACTATTTCGGGCGCGGACAGGAACGCCAACGAGCCGATCGACCTGGACGGATTGAATTACGCCAAGCCCGGCGACGTCATCAATTTCGATATGAAGATCAGATCGGGCAGTATCGACGTGTATTTGGAAGAAAGCGAAGCCGACGCGCACGGACAAACGAGAAGCGGTATCGTCTTTCACAAACTTTTCAATTCGGGCGATCTGATCGTCGAATATTATTTACGAGACGAAGACAGCGGCGACATGACCGTCGACCAAAGCGCGTCTTCGACGGGACAGTCGGCTTATATCGTCGTCAATAGCGGCAACGTGGATAATCGGCTTATTATCCGCGCCGCCATACGGTACAAAAATCTGAAGACGGGCGGTTACATTTTTATGGCGCGAAAAGATTTCGAGGTGTACGTGGACAGACAGAGTCCGTCCGCGCCCGCGATCGACGCCAACAGCTTTTATTTGACCTATTTATATGAGAACGGTATGCTGTCCTTTTATACGAACGGCGAAGATGCCGAGCAAGGATATCTCGACATCAACTCGGCGGCCGCTGCGGACGATAAGGTCCAGTTCACGGAAGAAAGCCTGGATATAGCCCAAATGCCGTCGGGAAAGAACTATGCTTCCGTCAGAGCGTCGGGCGGAAGCGACCTTACCGTTTATTATTACGCGACTTACTATGGCGAGGGGTATCCGGTCAGCAGGGGAGAAAAGGCTTCCGACGGCATAACGGTGAACGTCAATAACGCCGAGTTGCGAGAACAGGGCTTTATTTATACGGCGCCCACGTCAACGCGCGTCAACGGCAGTTATCTCGGTAAAGCGTGCGTTTCGAGCGGCAATTACGACAACGGGGTGCAATACGTTACGACCGACTACGAGAGTTACGGATTGTTGCTCGATCTATCGTACTACGATACCGAGACAGGGCAGATCGCGCGTCGTAAAAAAGGCGTCTGGAGCATAGAGTTTTTTGCTTACGATAACGTCGGCAATTATAACTATTCTCCCGTCAAGACTTTTATCAAAGTCGATATTACCGAATATCAATTCACCATTAACTTCTACGTCGGCGACCCGAATAACCAGGCAGACGTAATAAGCGGAGATAATCTTCGCCTTTATTATGAAAAAGTGACCAGCTCGGGTAAGTTGTCCGATAACGGCGTATTCACTATGAATCAGATCAAAAGCGACGGCTCGAGCGACGGCGTGCTGGATCTGTATCGCGGCGATCGCGTCTGTATTCAGGTACGTTATTCCAGCAAGAACGATTACGGTCGTTATATCCTTACCGGTTTTCAGATCGGCGGCGGAGCCAAACAGAATTGCACCGATTTCGTTTATCGCGATTATAAGACCGTTCTTGCTTTTACCAATGCCGATATCAAGAAGATAGACGGAGAGACGGTCAAGAGCGTCGATTATACTTTCGACGTCAGCGACACTCTTTGTAAGGACGTTTATAAAAACGGACAATTGCAGAACAACAGAGTCATCAACCTTTATTTCAAATACAGGATATCCATCACGGCGACCGGCCTCAATCAGGCTTTTTCGGGCGCCAGTAAAAAGATCATTCCGTACGCGACGTTCGATTCGGAAAGATTATCCTCGCTCAACGTCAAGACGACCTATTATTCGGCTATTCCCGACGACGGAACGCAATACCTTTACGGTCAGGATATCGAAAGCGGCGTTTATCGCGCGAAGAACACCGTGGGAGAATTAACGGCGTCCTTGGCCGACGAACAGTTTATTCCCGCCACCGGAACGTACGAGCAAGGCGTCGTGTACTACAAAAAAGTAGATAATAACGGTTCCAACCTGCCTCTTCACACGGGTAAGTATTACTGTGCGTGCGAAGTTACGACCAATATCAACTATTACGGTATGTCCGTCATATTGTTTACGATCGTTCCCGGCACGCCGAGTTTGTCTACGTTGTACGGACTGCAAAGGAGCGGTAACAATCAACGTATCGAGATCAAGTACGGCGAGAGCCTTGCTTCGCTCGACTGGGATCCCGCTCAAGTAGACGGATTACAGCGATTCAACACCAATTTTTACGTCTTTTACGAGGATAACACCGCTTACGGTCTTTCTTCCAAAGAGGAGTCGCAGGACGGCTCCGAAGCAAAGAGCGGCATCCTCGGCTATTTTAAGATCGGCGTGGAAGACGAAAGAGAAAACGCGATCTATAGGGCGTCTCAAGACTATATAAAGCCCACCGCCGGTTTGCATACCGTTAAAGTAACGTTCGTGCCCATCGTGGGTGAATTCAGAATAAACGGATACGAGATATCCTATTTCCCGCAGTACGAAAACGGTAACTTTATTCGCAACTACGACTATAACGCCCGTACCGTAAACGTTTCGGTATACGTCATGCCCAGTAAGGCGGTGTCGTATTCGCTCAACCGTTCGGAAATGGATTGCGATCTGATCGAAACGACGGATGAATACGAAAGAGTGGTTTATACCTATACGGGCGGCGCTCTCGGCATAAAATATACCGTGCTGTCCACCTATGAAGACGTCAACGGCAACCTGCTCGAACTCGGCGAAGCCGATCCGCTCAATCTGACGGATACCTCCGGCACGTCCAAGAAGATGACCGAGATCACTTATGCGGCCGTTCCTTCGATGGATACGGAGCTCGACGGTCTCGTCTTTACCGGAGACGAACCGATCAAGGCGGGCCTTTACGTCGCCAAGGTCAATATTATCGAAGCTAATTGTAACTATACCGGGCAAAAGATCTGGTATCTTTTGATCAATAAGGTCGCCTTAAACGTGACCGTGAACGCGACGGAATGCGATTATCAGTACGAGCTTTTACCGACCGTTGTCGTCACTACGGATCAGAACCGGGAGATCCAGGTCGAGATCGAACACGAGTATTATTATTACGATCCCACGGGCGGGCTTACTTATGAAGAGACCTGTCAAGATAACTTTCGTGTTCCCGCCGACAAGCTCCGTCCCTATATCCATACTCCCGTCGACGCCGGCGCTTACGTCGTCAAGGCGATCGTCGTCGATAACGACTATGCCGGAGAGGGGTATGCCACCTATACCATCTATCAGGTTTCGGATAATAACGGTTACGCTACGAAAGCGTGGCCCGGTCTGAACGAAAGCACTCTTCTCAGCGGATGCCATCTTTGCTACGGTCAGCCTCTGACGGAAGCCAGAATAACCGCCGGTACCGGCTATTACGTTCGGTACAATTATCAAAATTATCTTTCGGCGACGAGAAAGACGACTTCGTCCAATCTCGTTCCCGGGACGTTCTTTGTCGCGTCCGAGAAGTACGAAGACTGGTTGACGCGCAATAATAAGGTCCGTTCGCTCGTCAGCAGAGAAGAGTACATCCTCGCAATGCGCTATTATACCGCGGATACCAATTACGACGGCTATTCCGGCTGGTATATGTGCTTTGCCGCAAACGACAGCGTTAACTTCGATTTCTTGTACAGACAGATCACCGTAAAGATCGGGTATGCTTCTTTAAATTGGAGCAGAGTGATCATCGATCCTATTATTTACGAGACGATCGTGGATTACGATTATCTTGCGCCTTCTCTCAATACGATCAATCTGGCAAAGAAAGTAGCGTACGTCTATTCGCAAAACGGCGTTCGTCCGACCGGACTTTCCGCCGACGAATACTTTGTTTCCGGCAATAACGTTTACGTTTACGTCGACGACGACGCGTACAATCTGACGCTCGATAATAAGTTCTTCCAACGATATGAAGTCGGTTCTCATTATATCCGTTTTTCGTTCGTACCCACGGAAGGACAGGCGAATAACTTCAAAGGCGAAAGCTACGATTGCACGTTGACCGTTCGCAAAAAGACGCTCGACCTATCCGTCGCGCCCGATCTTTCGACCGGTTCCGTATCGAGAGAACAAGGGGGCGAACTTGTTTCTTACTATAAGTATTATGATCCGACCGACGTTTATTCCTTCTTGATTTACTCGGGGAATACGATCGCGCTTCCTGCGCTCAGAGGTCAATTCATTTATACTAAAGAAGGAAAGACTTATCGATACAATGAGACCGAAGGTCGGTACGTCGTTACTTCTTCGAGAGAGGCTACGGCTTCCGACGTTCGTTCTGTGTGGACGATACAGATCCCCGTGACTGATTTTTCCGGCGCGCCGCTTTATGACGATCTCGGTTTATTGCGTACGGAGATCGTAAGAAAAGAGATCAGGAACGAGGACGTCGGGTCTGCCTTTACGTTGGCGGACTACGTTCCCGTTTTGCCGGCGGGGTCCTATTCCGTTCATTATATCGTCGATAATGCCAACTACATCGGAACGGTCGATTATGCGTTTGATTTACGGAAAGCGCCTTTGATCGTGGAGACCGAACCCGAGATAGTGGACGAGGATAAGACGCTCTGTTACGGGATGCGCTTTGCCGATCTGCGTTTCTTCGGCGGCGCCATCGTGGCAAAGTTGAGCGGAGAAGCGGTGTCGGGCAGATATTCCGTCGATCCTTCTCAATCCGCGTTGAGATTCGGCGATTATAACACATCGATCGACGTTTTGTTCGTTTATACGCCGGACGACGTTGATAATTACGAAATTTTCAACGGCAGTCTGAACAATAAAAAGGTCAATAAAGCCGACGTGTCCGAATTAATGGATCTCAGCGTGTCGAATTACGTTTACGCGCAGGGACACAGGACGGGGAATACCGATTATATCGCGCTTACAAAGGATTTTTTGAGGAGCGGCTTCAGCGCGGCGGGTAAGGACGTCTCGGTAGATACGTACGAAAAGTTTATTAAAGCATTCCTTGACTATACGTGCGTGGTACCCGATTATCTCGAAGATAATTATCGTATCGAAATTTCCGGTTCCGCGGACGGACGTTTCGTCGGGGCGGGCGCCTACGAAGCGTCTTTGATCATCAACGATACGGAGACGATCTATTACGACGAACCTTTGGGTATAGCCGACGAGTGGTACGATACGGCGTCCGGAAAGTACGCCCGTTTGAAAGAACTGAATTATCGCGGCGTCGTCACCGTCACGTTGACCGTCAATAAGGACACCGCGTATATCGTACTGACGGACGACCCGGATGAGGGAGAGACGACGTACGACTACATCGTAAAAAAGACCTTCGACTCGGGCGGCGCTTCCCGTTCGGTCACGCCCGTTCTTTACGACTCGCTCGGTAACGTCATCACTGCGGTGGCGGTACTGCAAAGCTATTATCATAACGGCGTCGCCGTTCAAACGCCGGGCGCTATCGGACGGTACGACGTTCGTATGAGCCTCAACAACACCCGTAACTACACCCTTGTCAGCGCGACGTACAGAGAAGGGACCTGGTCGATCGGATCCGCCGTTTCCTACGTGCTTGCCAATCTGATCATCGGAGTCAATAAAGAAGAGATATCCTTTACCAATCTGACGCAGACGTATACGGAACCGAAAACGGTCAATATCAATTTCGGTATCAATAACGCCGTTTGTACGCTCCAGTACGTACGCCTTACCGACAGCGGAATCGAAACGGGCAATCGCTTTATAGAGCGTTTTCCCACCGAAGCGGGAAGATACAACGTCCATATGGTATTCCTTGCGGAAGAAAACAACGGATACGAAGACGACGTTATTTGGGATCAACCTCTCGTTATCAATAAATACGGCGCAAAGATCACCTGTTCGGACGTCGTTTACGCTTCTTATACCGGTCGCCCGTACGAAACGATGAGTCCTTTTACGGAACCGTACGGATTGAAGATGCGTTATTCTTATAAAACGCAAAACGACGACGAATACACCCTTTTGGCGCGTACCTCCGACCTCGGCGCGTTGCACGCCGGACGCTATTCCGTCCTGATCGAGATCGTCGACGCCAACTATGCCGGGAGTAAGGTCGTGACGTTCGAGATGCTTAAAGCGGCGCTTGTCGTAACGGAAGCTCCCGAATTCAATAACTACGTATATCACTCTCAAGACGTTCCTACGGCGAAAACCGGCAAAGGAAAAGTCTATTGCACGGAAAACGGCCTTGAGATCCCGGGCGTTTTCAGCCTCGCGTACGAAGATATCTCCACCGTTTCCGTCGGTCGTCAGACCGTTCGTTACACGTTTACTCCGAGCGCGGACGAAAACGGTTACGTCGATTACGATATCGTCGTCGATCACGTAAAATTGACCATCGAAAAGGCGACGTACGATATGGAGTTCGTCAGCCTTATCATGAACGGCAGGGCGGGACTCCTCGTTACGGACGATTATACCGTCGGATACAACGGCGATAAGCATGAGTTCTCGGCGAGGTTCGATTCTTCGCTTGTTTACGAATATGGCTCCGTCAATTCCGATTTTCATATCAACGTCGTACATTATTATAACGGCGGCGCGTCTACGCCCCGCGGTATCGGTTCTTATACGGTGACTGCGACCGTCGTTTCGGAAAATTATTCCGGCACGAAAACGTGGGATAAACAACTGATCATCGTAAAAGGCGTGCCCGTGATATCCGAGGCGCCTACCGTGACGAAAGTCATTAAGGTAGACGATATCGTGCCCCTTGTCAGCAGCGATTTCGTCGGCGGCAGAGCGACCGTTCAGGGCAAGTCGAACGTGTCGATCGACGGTATTTTTACCGTTTCAGACGCGCGTTTTACCAAAGCCAATCTCAATGAAGTGGAAGTCACGTTCACTCCGTACGACACCGATCTGTACGACGCGGTCGTCTTCCCGGTCTTCGTCAACGTGATCGGAAAAGACGTCTTCGCTATGACCAAGGCGACCGATGAGGAGTCGTTTGACGAGCTTGATTCGGGAGAAACGATCAGCGGAGCCGATTCCGATTGGACAAGTACGACCATTCAGATCCCCGGATATGCTTGCAGCCGTCTGCTCAAGCCGATGTTTGCAACGCTCGGTAACGTCAACGCTTCGCATACGCACGGCGTATACATCGCCGTTTCTCCGGCGAACGGAGCCGAATACCTTTCGTACGGCGTAAGTCTGAAACGCTTCTCGCTCGAATTCAAGCCTTGCGTAAATAACTGCGCCGAATGTACGGCTATGATCGACGCGCTCAATCAAAACGGCGTTCTCGAATTCGAGGACGAAGATATTGTTCCTTCCGTCGGCGACAGCGTGGCCGTCCGCTATTCTCTCTATAATAACGGTAACGTGGTCGACTATGAAAAACTGAACGAAATGACGGGTAATATCAACCTGGGGAACATTCTGCGGAAAGTCCGTTTCGGCTCGAATGTGACTGCCGAATTGATCGGTTTTTACGGAAAGAGACTTTCCGACGATCACCGCCTCATCATTCGGTCGAACGGTAGCGAGATCGACGCAGCCCCCACGACGGTCGCTTTCTCCGCCGATAACGTCCTGACGGCGCAAGATAACGGACAAACCGTTTTGCTGACCGACTTCGTTTCGAAAAACTATGAATTCGCAACTCTGCCGAAAGAGTTGATCCTGAAAGTATATACCGGACTTTCCAATGCCGATATCGTAGTGGGCAATACGAGTAAGGTCTATGACGGAACGTCCGTTTCCGCCGCCGATCTCGCTTTGTCCGTCGATAATACGGTCATGCCGATCCCCGAGAGTTCTTATACGATCACCATACTTGACGTCGATAATAAACTTTGCGCGGGATGCGATATCGGAACGTATACCGTACTGATCTTCTTAAAAGACGACGAATACGGTTATTACGGCGAGACGCAAACCGCGTTCGTTATCGAAAAGCGAGACGTTTCGGAAGAAATTCGTCTCAGCAAGACGTCGGATACTTACGCGTCGGAGACCTTTACCACCGCGCCCGATATACTGTATAACGGCGAGATACTTCTTTCTTCGGAAGTAGTCGTCAAGTATCGTTTGTCCGGTACCGACGATCCTTTCGTCAGCACCGTCTCGGACGCCGGTTTATACGATCTGCGCGTGATCGTCGATTCGGATAACTATTATGCGGAAAAGATATTCTCCTATCGTATCATGCCGAAAGCGTTGACCGTTACGCTCGACAAGGAGTCTTACGTCTTCGTGTATGGCAACGAACGCACCGAAAACCGCAGTATCTCTATGGTTTTCTCCAATGGAGAGGATATGGAACGGGTCATCTATTTCAGAAAAGAAGGGTATTCTCGCACCACCGTTCCGCCTACGGACGCCGGTACCTATATTGCCACTATAGAGCTCTCCAGCCCCAACTACACGCTCTCCAACGGTACTTTTGAGTACGTTATTCGTCCGCAAAGCGTCATTTTGGAAGAGCAACCGCAGGTGCAGACGCAGGTCGATTCTTCCGGTAACGTTTACCATATCAAATACGGGACGAAATTGGGCGCCCTTAACACAAAGTTCATAGGAGGAACGGCCGTTTCCGCCGGAGAAGGCGTACCGGGTAAGTTCTTCGTCAATCCGAACGATGCCGATAAGAAGCCGAACGCCGGAACGGGCGCCGTTACGGTCTTGTTCGTGCCCGATAACAGCAATTACGCTACGGTGACCTTTACTATGAGCATCGTCGTTGCAAGCGTCGAAGTCCTGGTCGAATTTACCAATCTGTCCGCCTCCTACACAGGTTACGGGGTCAAGGACGCTTTGACCTACGTTATTTCCGGCGCGGAAGACGACGTTGCCGTCGATATCAGGTTCGTGTCCGTGTTGGATGGAACCAAAACGAGCAATCCCGTTGCCGCGGGTTCTTATGAATTGGAGGTAACCTGCGCGAACAGTAATTACGTTGTGAAGACTACCACCGTGTACGGCGGCGGTTCCGCTCCCGTTTTCGTCGTTAATAAGGCGTCCGTCGACGAGTCGAGGATCGTCCGTCCTACGGCCGTTCCCGTCACGGTAGGCGAAAGTCTGATGAAGTCTTCTTTGAACGACGGTCTGATCTATTACAATAACTTTGCCGGAGCCGTAAAGGGCACCTTCGATTTCATACAAACGGCCAAGTCGTTCAAGACCGCCGGAACGGAAACGGTGGAATACCGCTTTGTTCCTATCGATAGCAATAACTTCGACTCTTATCGCGGCAACGTCGATATCACCGTCAATAAAGGCGCGGCGACCATCCATTGGCACGACGTATCCGTAACCTACGGTACGCCGGCCGACTTCTCATCGCTCAGAACGATGTTCACGACTTCCCCGAGCAACCTTTTTTACCGCGTCAGCACCTTCGATGTAAGAAACAACGTGCTTTACGACGACAGCGGGGCCGATCCGCTGTATATGAACGCGAATACTTATACGTTTACTTGCTGGATCGAGGACGATAACTACGTATCCGAAGTCTATCGCTTTAATTACGTCGTGGAAAAGAAGAGGATCGATATCGACTTCGTTAACGAAAAAGGCGACGTCGTTACCGCCTATAACGTCTTGTATGCAAAAAAGTGCAATTACGGCTTTAAACTCTACGACAGTAACGACACTACCGGCAAGTCGTATTACCTTGCGCGCGATGCGGCAACGGTAGGCGAAAACGTACAGTATTCGTTTGTTTCTCGCGACGAAGACGTCGTATATAGCGGTAGAACGCCCCCCACGGAGCTCGGCAGTTATAACATCACCGTAACGCTCGTCCACGACAATTACGTCGCCACGGCGACCGCCACGTATAAGATCGCCAAAGGCACGGTAGAAGAGATCAACTTCGACGTAGACAGCCTTTCCGGACAAGTTTACGGATCGGTCTCCAAACCTATCATCGTTACGGTGCCCACCGGCGTTAAATACTATATTATTTATCAAGGATACGATAAGACGATGCCTACCGACGTCGGCAGTTATAACATTACCGTTTATATCGACGACGAGAGCTATAACAGCAAGCAGGTCAGCGCCGTCTTTAAGATCAACCCCAGACCGATCACCGTCTCTTCTTTTACGGCGGAAGATAAGGTCTTCGACGGTACATCCACCGTCGCCGTTACCGGAAAACTGAGCGGCGTTCTGTTCAGCGATGAAGTTACGCTTACTCTGCGCGGCGTTACCGCCGACGGCAGCGGCGAGCCCGGAAAGCACGGCGTTACCATAACCGACTATAAGTTATCCGGTTTGAAAGCGGAAAACTACACGTTGACAATGCCCGAGTGTCCCGAGATCATCACCATTAAGACGGCTACCGTACGTGCCAAAGAGGGCGGTTCTTACATGACGAGTACGACCGGCTTCGAGGAGGGCACGGGTATCGAATTTTATGAAGTGGATACGGAAAAGAACAAGACCGGCGCGCTGTCGAAATCGGTCGGCGCCGCCTCTACCATTATCGGCTATAACGTGACCGTCAACGGAGAACCTGCTATTACGACGGGACAATATAAGATCTGCGTTGAAATTCCCGAAGAATACAAAAACGCGGACTTTACCGTCGATTTCGGCGGACAGGCGGTGCTCGATCCGCACAGAGAAGGCGATTTGTACGTCTTTAATACGTCCGTATCGAGCGGACAGATCGTCTTTTCCAAGGCGTCGTTCAAGTTTACGTACGTTATCTTGATCGTTGCGGTGGCCATCGTGCTCATTGCCGTTGTGCTTGTGCTCGTCCTGAATCCGATGAAAAAGAGGTAAAATGACGAGAAGTAAGTTACGTTTCGGCTTATCGGCCGTGTTTATATTGTTTGTTGTTTTGCTTGCCGCGATCCCGGTCGCTTCGTCCGCCTATGCCGGGAGTTCCCGTCTGCAACTGACGTTTGACGAAGGAACGTACGGATACGTTAAGGAAGGAACGGAAGTAACGCGAACGGTATTCGTCGACAGCGCGCTATATCCCGATCTGTCCTATATTACGTACGATGTGGTCACGTCTACGTCAACAGATATCATGTATCGGACGCTTGTCAGAGCGAACGGCGCGGCCGAAGGCGAAAACCTGACGACGGAAAAGAACGACGTTCTCGTCCGTAAAAGCGATTTAAAATCGACCGGTCTTACCGGTAAAAAGGCCTATTCGTTCACCGTAAAGTACGATCGTTGTTGCGCCGTTATCTTTACCGTTTATTACGATAAAGGCGACGAAACCGACGTGGCATACTACGACAGCGATATTCTGTACGTTACCAA
>CACXDF010000039.1 GCA_902766325.1 uncultured Eubacteriales bacterium
ATATTCGTCGGTCCTCGGTGGTGATCCATCGGGGATTCGAACCCCGGACACCTTGATTAAAAGTCAAGTGCTCTACCGACTGAGCTAATGGATCATACGTAAACTGTATTTTACGTCACTTGTTTGTTTTGTGGCAGGGGTGGCAGGATTTGAACCTACGATGCGGGAGTCAAAGTCCCGTGCCTTAACCGCTTGGCCACACCCCTACGTGCAATCGGGTCGATGTTTTAACTGGGGTGAGTGGTGGGATTCGAACCCACGACCTCCAGAGCCACAATCTGGCATTCTAACCAGCTGAACTACACCCACCATAGTCTTTTGGCGAACCAGGGGGGATTCGAACCCTCGACCTACGGCTTAGAAGGCCGTTGCTCTATCCTGCTGAGCTACTGATCCAAAGTTGTTATAAAGGAAGATAACCGACTTATTTATTTACGCGGTTATCTCCCCTTATCCCGCAACAACCTTCGTCTTTAGTAAGACCTTTCGGTCTGGAGCGGGTGATGGGAATCGGACCCACGCTACCAGCTTGGAAGGCTGGGGCTCTACCATTGAGCTACACCCGCATTGCCATATTAGTATATTGCAAGTCGGTTCGTTTGTCAAATTTTTTCGCCATGTTTTTTTAATTTTTTTCTTCAAAAAAGGCGCGTAATCTGTTGACAAAGCCACACGAATAATATATAATACAACCTGTTAAAACGCCATGCACCTTTAGCTCAGTTGGTAGAGCAACTGACTCTTAATCAGTGGGTCCCCGGTTCGAGCCCGTGAAGGTGCACCAAAAGAAATCTCGGAAGCAATTCCGAGATTTTTTTATGATAAAATCCTTCCGCTTTTTCAAATTCCGGTCTTTCTTTTATTCTCGCCTTATGTTATAATTACGGTATCTTATAACGATATTTAAGGAGACGACATGAGCAAATCGAAAAACACCAATACGAAAAAAATAGTATTGTCCGTACTTTCCGGGTTTTTGATACTCGTACTGATCGCGCTTATTCTGACGGCGACGTTCTTCGGGAAGATACTTCTTCGCAAAAACGTCGTAGAACCGTACGCGATGAGTTCGACGCTTACCGCGCCGGTAGACGCGCATACCGATCTGCAATCGCAATTTTTAAACGAAAAGTTTTATTGGCGGATCGCGCCGTATGCGGACGGAACGAAAGAATTGAGCCGTCCGAATCCCATTCACATTTCTTGGGCGACCATCCTTCCTACGACCGGTTATACCGTGCGATTCAGCGAATATGAAGATATGCGCGATTCCCTCGTCTATCCGATCGGCGAAGACGGCAAAGCCGACGTCTATAATTTAAAAGTGGGCGCTAACTATTACTGTGCGATCTACACACCTCTGGGTACTCCCCTTTCGACCACTACAAAAAAGACCTTAACGACAGAAAACCGTCCTCCGCGTAATATGTACGTAGACGGTGTGACCAACGTGCGCGATCTCGGCGGTTGGTCCATCGGGAACGGCAAACGCGTCAAACAAGGGTTGCTGTACCGATGCGGACGTCTGAACGAAAACAAAACGGAGACTCCGGTCGCAAAGATCACCGAAAAAGGCATTGAGACCATGCGTACGCAGATGAAAATCAAATCCGAACTTGATTTGAGAAAGACCTCCGATAACGAAATCGGCGGACTGACGGGAAGCCTGCTCGGAGACGACGTTAATTACTTTTCCTGCCCGATGGGGTATGAAAACAATATGCTTACGACAAACACGGAGATGGTAAAGCGCATTTTTTCCGATATCCTTTCTAAAAGAGAGAACTATCCCCTTATTTTCCATTGCAGTATCGGAACGGACAGAACGGGCATGATCGCCTTTTTGGTCAACGGACTTCTCGGCGTAGACATAAACGACTTGTACCGCGACTATCTTTTCTCCAACTTCGGCAATATCGGCGGCGACCGAGATATCATCGGTATCACCTTTAATTACGTCGCCACTATCCAAAACACTAAGGGTAACACCCTTTCCGAAAAGATCGAAAACTATCTTCTCTCTATCGGCGTCAAACAAGAAGAGATCGATTCTATCCGAACGATCCTTTCCGAATAATATTTTTGTATAAATAAACAAAGCGGCGCAGCAATAATGCTGCGCCGCTTCTTTTTGCGTTCACATTTTCGACTTACTCGGTGCGAAGGGCAACGACGGGATCCTTCTTGGCGGCGCTACGCGACGGCAAGATGCCGGAAAGCAACGTCAGTCCGACGCTCAGCGCGACCATAATTGCGGCCTGCCATGCCGGGAAGGTCGCAATGGTATAAATACCGGTCAGATGACCGATCACAGCATTGATGATGGCGTCGATGATATAAGTTACCACGATACCGAAGATACCCGCCACAAGGCCGATAATAAAGGTCTCCGCATTGAACAGATTCGCCACGTCTCTCTTGCGTCCGCCGAGAGCGCGGATAACGCCGATCTCTTTGGTACGTTCTACGACGGATACGTAGGTGATTATTCCGATCATAACGGTAGAAACGAACAGCGACAACGCCGTAAAGGCGATCAAAGCGTACGTGATGATCTGAATCAACGTATTGACCATATTGACGATCATGCCGATACTGTCCGTATACGTTATTTTTTTCGAGGTGTCCGCTTCCAAAACGGACAGGTCTGCCAGTTCTTCTCCGAGAAGAAGTTCCATCATGTCTTTTCCGATCAGAGGCGCGCTCCGATCGATATTGACTTTGACCGCTTGCAGACTGCCGTCCGAATTGATTCTGTACTTGTCGGAAACGAACGATCCAAGATCCGTCGAATTATACGCCTCGTTATTGCCGAGAGAGGTGGCGTTCAGGTAGCTCGTAAGGTTGTTACCGTTGAGATATCCGACCACCGTGCCGTCCTTCTTCGTCTCTTCTGCGTATTTAACGTAATAATAGGTCTCGTCTTGATCTTCCACGTCCAGATAATAGAAGTCTACGCCGCTGTAATCTCTGAGACGAGCCGTATTCGTATTAAAATCAACGACGACCTGCGAAAAGTCTACCTGCGTCATATCGACGTAGAGGCCTTTTGTGTCGAACGTGTATTCCGTATCGTTAAAAGTATACTTGGGATACTTAACGACGTTTGCGTAAGGGTATACGGAAGGATCGGCGTACAGCGTAGTCCTGTCGGTAACGGCGGTGCTTTCCAATACGTAACGCACCGTCGGCTCCTGATCGGGATCGCTCGGATCGGGCTGAATGATCTCCTCTTTATATTTATCGAGATAGAAGGTGTTTGTCGCTTCGTCATAGCGGTACTTGCCGTAACCGTTCTGCGTAGCGAGGATATTGCCGTCTTTATCGAGCGCCAACTTATAGAAGCTCTTATTTTTGACCTTCATAACGTATTCTTTTTCGCCGTCGGCCCGTTCGTAATAGAAAAGATTATCTCCCCTGCCTTCGACGTTTTTCAAAACGTATTCGTTTTCTTCGTACGGGAATTCTTTCCCGAAAATGATATAAGAAGCAAGCGTATAGGCGTTGACGGAGACGGCGTTATTCACGCGGATAGTGCTCCGATCGCTGTCGTCCAAAGTAAACTCCGTTCCGAACGTATCGTTCTTTTTCAGATAGAATCCGGAGTCGTTATTGTCTTTATCGACGACGAGTTCGTATTTATTCCCCTGGACGTCGACAGCATAGCCGTCGTCGGTAGTGTTGACCTTATAATACTTACCTGTCTTTTCGTTATAGTAAAAACGAATGGATCTTTCGACTCCGTCCACCGTCTCTTTGCCGATATAATAACCGAACTTGTCCGTTTTATACGTGTTCTTGGCGATCGTATCGTTCCATACGTCAAGATAAGCGGTCAATTTATCCTTTTGCTCGAAGTCGTTACAGTAGAAAGAAATAGTACTGGGAAACTCGTCCGCGCCGAGAGAAGACCCGCTGTAGGACATAACGTTTTTGGTGTCGCTCAGCGCGCCCATAAAGGACAGGAAGTAACTCATGATGGAGTTACCGTCCGAGGACAAATAAGACGTCTCGAGATCGGTAATGGACTCGTCATCCGCTTTAAACTTATAACCCATTTCGATATTATACAGGGATCCGCCGCCGCTTCTGGCGCTTTGGCAGACGGCAGAATCATAGTTTTGTTCGCGCATATATTCGCTGAGCGAACCCGTATAATAGATTCCGCCGGAAGAAAGGCATCCGTAAGATAAGTTTTCTTTCAGTTTCAGCACGCATTTCACGTTCAGATCAACGCCGCCGGTAAAAGCGTTAAAAGCGTACTTGCTGTTTTTGAACTTTGCGTCGGCGTCGTTAGACAACGTTCCGTCCGAATAGGCGCTGACGTAATACTTGTCTCCCAGTTCGCTATCGCTCTCGTTATCACGGCGATAGATCGTGTTGTTGGGATACCAGGTGAAGGTCTTGTTCGCCAGCGTTTCGTACGAGATCGTATCGGGGATATTGATAAGTTGATTATCGACGTACCGGTCGTCGCCGCAGATCTTGAAGCAATAATTCAAAAATTCTTCTTGTGAGAAGAAGCCGTATTCGGCCAGTTGCAGATCATCCATCGTATTGTGTCCTTTGCCTACGACGGCGATCAGAGTCGACTTATCGCTCATCAATTCTTCAAACGTCTTTCCTTCCTGCATATAGACGATATCGTATTGAGTGGCGATATAATCGGCTTTCGAGGGGATCTCGGACATGACGGGAAATCCGGATACAAGCGAAGCGTAATCCTTAAATTCTTCCACGTTCTTAATGACCGAAGTAAAAAGCGCTTGTATGGCCGAGATACTCATTTTATGCGAACCGGTATTGGTTTTTATGGTCGTATAAAGGTTCGGCGCTATCTTATAGCCGTATTCGTACTTGACGAGTTCGCAAGTTTCTTCCGGCATCTGCTTTATGTAATCGAGATATTCTTTATTGATAGTATTAGTGGTGAGCGCGCCGCTCATATGATAAAGATCCTGAATGGAAGAATTGACGTATACGGCGCCGGTATCGTTATCGGGGTTGACGGTCTGCCGATCAGAGGAGCCTCCGCCCATGACCGTACCCAAATCGAGCGCCGATTGCGAGATATAAACGGGGTTGCCGGACAGCATATCGTTTTCCATGTTTCCGACGTAATTTTTAACGCCGTTAGAGACGGACAAAACGGCCGAAATGCCGACTATACCGATACAGCCGGCAATGGCGACCATAACGGTACGCTTGGCTTTGGAAATAAGGTTTTTTCCCGACAGCTTAAACGCCGTCCACAGGCTCATTTTCGCCTTGTCCTTTTTCTTCTTTTCCGCTTCCGCTTCGGAGTCATTTGCCTTTTCGGCGTTGCATTCGGCTATTTCCTCTTCCGCGGTGAAAGGCTTGCTGTCTTTTTGCAGTTCTCCGTCCAGCAGCCTGACGATACGGGTGGAATATTGCTTCGCGAGGTCGGGGTTATGAGTGACCATGATGACCAGTTTTTCTTTGGATATCTCTTTGATGAGATCCATGATCTGGACGCTGGTGACCGTATCGAGAGCACCGGTAGGTTCGTCCGCAAGTAAAATAGCCGGCTCGTTGACTAAAGCGCGGGCGATGGCGACGCGCTGACATTGTCCGCCGGAGAGCTGATTGGGCTTTTTGTGATATTGTCCTTTCAGTCCGACTTTATCGAGAGCGCGCTTGGCGCGTTCCTGCCGTTCTTTTTTACCGATTCCGGAGATCGTCAGCGCAAGTTCGACGTTGCCGAGGATGGTTTGATGCGGAATGAGGTTATAACTCTGAAAAATAAAACCGATCTTATGGTTGCGATATACGTCCCAATCGTGGTCTTTGAAATTCTTTGTGGAAACGCCGCCGATAAACAGGTCGCCCGCTGTGTACTTATCCAAACCTCCGATAATGTTGAGCAGCGTCGTTTTACCGCATCCGGACGGACCCAGGATGGAAACGAATTCACATTTACGGAAATTAAGATCGATACCTTTTAATGCAGGGACTTCAGTGTCGGCGACCTTATAATTCTTTTTAATACCAACCAAACGCAACATAAAAGAACTCTCCTGAACAGAAAAATACTATAGCGTGTTGATTATACTAAAAAGACCTTTATTATTTCTTTATTGCATTTTCCCGATTTTATCCCAAATTTTAAGTGCTTTTTTACACCAAATCTCAAACCCGTTCGGGGTGGAGGGAAAGTTCAGATAATGCTTTTTGACTTTGCCGCCGAGCATCAATCCGGAAACAAGATTCTTGACTGTTTTCATGGATAATTTTCCGGTAAAGATCGCGCCGAGGATACCGAAAGCGATATGCAATGCGTCTCCTACCGAAACACGGATCTCGGGACCGACCGTAGCGCTGTTAAGGAGCTTTTCGGAAAAGATGATATCTTTTTTGAAGAAATATTCGAATTCGTCTCTGCTCGCGGAAACGGCTTTTATCAAAATGGCGCGCGTGGACGCGAAGTCGGCGCCCTGCTCTTTGTTGTAACGGACGTTGATCGGCCATAAACTTTCTTTACTGAGATCGCCTTCCATGATCGCCTTCTCAAGCACGTCGGCAACGATCTCCAATTGAACCATACTGCTGGTGATTCCTTCGCCGTTGTTCGGCTTGGTAAGACAGGCCGCGTCGCCCGCCGCAACGAAGTTATCCGCGACGAGCGTAAACGGCGGACGGGTATACGGGGTCATACCGCGTTCGGTTTTAATGACTTTATATTCCGGCAACCGCACGTCGGAAAGAAACCGCTCGAACATTTTTTCGGCGTATTCGTAGCTATGACAAGCGCCGATGCCGAGGATCTTACCGTCCTTGTCGTTCGACGGGGCGATCCAACTCTTATGATAGGGCCAGCCGGTATTCTTGGGCGTTTCTTTAAACTTGACGTAGTAAAGAATA
>CACXDF010000040.1 GCA_902766325.1 uncultured Eubacteriales bacterium
CTGTTCTCGCACGGTATGGAAGAAGAAGCCTATAGGCTTCTTACGTCGGAAAAACTCGGCAGTTTCGGCTATATGAAAAACCACGGAGCGACGACGCTTTGGGAATACTGGGACGGAAAAAAATCACAGAACCATCCTATGTTCGGTTCGCCGATCAAGTATCTTTTTTACGGACTTGCCGGCATTCGTTACGAGACGGGTTTCCGCTCGATCGTCATTCGTCCGGCGCTATATGGCGATCTTACGCGCTTAAAGTGCTCTTTGATCCGTCCGAACGTCACGGTGAGCGTGGAATACAGTAAAGAGGGCGGAAAAGAAAAGTACGTTCTTACTTATACCGGCGACAGCAGGGTGACGGCCGAACTGGACGGAAAGCGGCACGAAATGGCGTCCGGCGTTCCGCTTTATTTGGAGAAATAAGATAAATTTAACAAAAAAATACAAAATTATTGACATATCGACGGAATAGTGCTATTATCAAGCACACGATAGAGGCGCGAAATTGATAAGTACTCTGCAAAAAGGGCGGTCGCCCGCGCAGAAGAAAGGCAATATCGCCGAAGCGGATCCGCGCTCGACCGAAGCAGTATCCGCTGGGCCATGACGAAAAACGTCCTGGACTGTCACAAGTAATTGTGGAGAGCTATTGTAAAAACCTTTTCTTACTTAGGATCCGTTTTTGCCGTAGTATTCCCCATACCACGGCATTTTTATTTACCTTAAGGAGGGTAATATGGAATTTTTTGTAGGTACGTTTTGGGCATTCGTGCCCGCGATCGTCGCCATCGTACTCGCTCTTATCACGAAGCAAGTATACCTGAGCTTGTTCGTCGGTATCTTTACCGGCGCGATGTTCCTTGCGGGCGGCAACCCGGTCGAGGCCATCAGCAACCTGTTTATCACGATGGGTAATCAGCTCGGCGGAAACGGCGGCATTCTTATTTTCTTGGTCATCCTCGGTATCTTTGCCGTTTTGATGGTCAAAACGGGCGGCAGCAAAGCTTACGGCGAATGGGCTTCCGCGAAGATCAAGACCAAGGCCGGCGCGGAACTGGCTACCGTTGGTCTCGGCACGCTCATCTTCGTTGACGACTATTTTAACTGTCTTACCGTCGGCAGTGCGATGCGCCCCGTTACCGATAAGCACAAAATAAGCCACGCCAAGCTCGCCTATCTTATCGACGCCACGGCGGCTCCTATCTGTATTATCGCTCCCATTTCTTCTTGGGCGGCAGCCGTAGCCGGTTATGCCGACGGCGGTATCATCGCCTTTATCAAGACCATTCCGTTCAATATGTACGCGCTCCTCACCATCGGATTCATGGTCGTCAGCGTTCTTCTGAAACTGGACTTCTTCAAGATGAAGCGTAACGAAAAGATCGCGAAAGAAACGGGCGACCTCAACGCGGGCGAGACCGATCTTCCTACCGAAGACGTCAAAGCGGAAAACGGCGTGAAGGGTAAGGTCATCAACCTCGTTTTCCCCATCGTCACCCTTATCGTTTGTTGCGTAGGCGCTATGATCTACAACGGTTATTTCTACGATTGGGATGCCGGCGTCATCGGCACCACCTTGCAGTCCGCGAACGTCCTCGAAGCGTTCAGTAACTGCGACGCGGGTTCCGCTCTCGCTATGGGCTCCTTCATCGCGCTCATCATCACGTTTATCTTCTATATGTGCACCAGAGCCATCACCTTCAAGAACTTTATGAGTTCCATCGCAGAAGGCTTTAAGTCTATGGTCCCGGCCATTCTGATCCTGACCTTTGCTTGGACGCTCGGCGCGCTCATGGGAGCTAAGGGCGAAGGCGTCGACGAAGCCGGCAAAGCTATCATAGACGGAACGCTCAACGCGAAGGCTTTCGTTCAGGCCAACATCACCGCGGACAGCATGGCGCTCGGCGTTATCCCGTTCGTGTTCTTCATCCTGGCTTGCTTCATTTCTTTCGCGACCGGTACTTCTTGGGGCACCTTCGGCGTGCTGATCCCGATCTCCACCGCCGTTATGTCGGCTACCACCAACGAGGGCTTGTTCTTCCTGACCATGTCCGCCGTTCTGGCCGGCGCCGTTTACGGCGACCACGTCAGCCCGATCTCCGATACCACCATCATGGCTTCTTCCGGCGCGCAA
>CACXDF010000041.1 GCA_902766325.1 uncultured Eubacteriales bacterium
ACGGAGACGGCTACCGTCAGTTCCGGTATCGTGGCGTCGATCAACGAGCTTATTATGGGTTGGGCGTCCGGAGACGTCCTGATCGCGATCATTCTGCACGGGGTGTTCTTGGTGATTTTTGCTATGCTCAGTCTTTCTTGCGGAGCGCTCGCCGGAAGGACCGCGGCGAATGCCGCCGCCGGATTCGGTAAGAATCTTCGTCGAGATCTTTATTATTCTGTGCAGGACTTTTCGTTCGCCAATATCGATCGTTTTTCGTCCACGAGCCTTGTTACTCGTCTTACGACGGACGTGACCAACGTGCAGAACGCGTATATGATGGTCATTCGCGGCGGTATCCGCGCGCCGATGATGTTTACGTTCTCCATCATCCTGTCTTTTCAGATCAGCAAGACGATCTCTTTGATCACGCTGGGATTGATGTTACTGCTTGCGACCTTTGGGCTTCTTTTGTTCCGGAAGGTCATGCCGATCTTCAGACGTATCTTCAAAAAATACGACAAACTGAACCAGTCCGTACAAGAAAACGTACGCGGCATGCGCGTCGTGAAGGCATACGTGCGGGAAGAGTATGAAAAACAGAAGTTTTCCGTCGCCAGCAATAACTTAAAGAACGACTTTACCTATGCCGAAAAGATCATGGCCGTTCTGGAGCCGATGATGTCTTCGGTCATGTATACCGCTATGCTGTGCACCGTTTTCGTCGGGTCGATGATCGCGCTCGGCGTCGCGCATCCGCTCGGCGATACCATCCGTATCGGAGAGATATCCAGTCTTATCCAGTATTCGATGCAGACGCTCATGAGCCTGATGATGCTTTCTATGATGTTCGTCATGGTGACGCTCGCGCTCGAGTCCGGTCGAAGGATCACCGAGGTCATCGATGAAAAGAGCACCATCACCAATCCGGATAATCCCGTATACGACGTGAAAGACGGTTCGATCGAATTCAAGAACGTATCCTTTAAGTATTCCGAAAAAGCCAAGCGCGACGCGCTTTCCGACGTAAATCTTTTTATTAAGAGCGGCGAAACGGTGGGCGTGCTCGGGAGTACCGGTTCTTCAAAATCGACCCTCGTTCAGCTCATTCCGCGCCTTTATGACGCGACTTCGGGCGAGGTCCTGGTAGGCGGCAGAAACGTAAAAGAATACGATATGGAGACGCTTCGCGACGCCGTTTCCGTCGTTTTGCAGAAGAACGTGCTTTTCAGCGGCACCATAAAAGAGAACCTGCGCTGGGGAAACAAAGAAGCTACCGACGAAGAGATGAAGAGGGCTTGCAAGTTAGCTTGCGCCGATTCTTTTATCGAGTCTTTCCCCGACGGGTACGACACCTATATAGAACAAGGCGGCGCCAACGTCTCCGGCGGACAGAAACAGCGTCTCTGCATTGCGCGGGCGCTGTTGAAAAAGCCCAAGATCCTCATTCTGGACGACTCGACCAGCGCCGTCGATATGAAGACGGATGCTATGATCCGGAAGGCTTTTGCCGAAGAGATCCCGGACACGACCAAAATCATCATTGCGCAACGTATCGCTTCGGTGCAGAACGCCGATAAGATCGTCGTAATGGACGGCGGCAGGATAGACGCCGTCGGTACGCATGAAGAATTAATGAAGACCAACGAGATATATCAAGAAGTTTACCGTTCGCAAAACAAGGAGGACAAATAATATGGGTCCTGTCAGAATGAAAGGTAAAAGTATGGCGACGAACGTAAAAGGCACTTTTTCTCGTTTGATGAAGGAGTTGTTTTCCCGTTATAAAAAGAAGCTGATCCTGGTGGCGTGCTGTTTGATCCTCGCGGCGATCGCGACTTCGGGCGCCAGCATCTATATTATCAATATGACGCAGGCTCTTCTTGCTACCGGCAGAGTGGTGGACGAGATCGTTGCGTCTCTCGTGATCGGTGTTTCCGTCATGGCCTGTATTTACTTTATCGGGATATTGGCAAATTATATCCGCACCCGTACGATGGCTGTCGTTACGCAAAGTTTTTTGAACGATATCCGTATCAAAATGTTCAAAGGAATGCAGAACCTGCCTATCAAGTACTTTGACAGCCACAATCACGGCGATATCATGAGTTACTATACCAACGATATCGACGCCATTCGTCAGCTTGTTTCTCAAAGTTTACCGGCGATGTTTCAATCGGCGATCATGATCATCGTTATTTTCGGGGTCATGCTCTATTACAGCTTTTGGTTGACGCTCCTTGTGCTTGCGTGCGTTTTCGTAATGCTCGTCGTCAGCCGGAAGGTCGGCGGTAACAGCGCCAAATATTTTATTCGGCAGCAACGTTCCATCGCCAAGACGGAAGGGTATATCGAAGAAATGATCCACGGTCAAAAGGTCGTTAAGGTCTTTTGCCATGAAAAAGAAGCGGAAAGAAAGTTCGACGAAGTCAACGAAGAACTCTTTAACGACGCCCGTTCGGCCAATACGTACGCCAATATCCTCATGCCTATTTTGGGCAATATCGGTAATATCATGTACGTTCTGCTCGCCTTCATCGGCTCTCTTATCATCGTCAACGAAGGTTTCAACGTAGGTCTGATGGGCGTGTCCCGTACGGCCGCTACCTTGATCCCCGTCGTGATCGGCTTTTTGACGATGGGACGGCAGTTTACTATGCAGGTCAGTCAGATCAGTCAGCAGATCAACGCCATCGTCATGGCTCTCGCCGGCGCCGAACGAATTTTTGCATTGATGGACGAAAAGCCGGAAGAAGATCACGGGTACGTCACGCTCGTCCATGCCAAGTACGACGAAAACGGAAATTTGACCGAGACGGACGAACGCACCGGTCTGTGGGCCTGGAAGCACCCTCATAAAGCTGACGGTACGATCACGTACGTACCGTTGAAAGGGGATATCGAGATGCACGACGTCGATTTCGGGTACGTTCCGGAAAAAATCGTTCTGCACGACGTATCTTTGCACGC
>CACXDF010000042.1 GCA_902766325.1 uncultured Eubacteriales bacterium
AACCGAATTGCACGGAGATTGTCTTTTGTCCGTCTTTCCGGACGGCGGGTCCGATATCCTTCGGTCGGCCGCAAAGTACCTTATTTACACGTTTGACTTTTCTCCGCTGCTCTTTTGTAAAATTAAGATCAAAAGAAAGGTCGGGATAGGTCTTTTTTCCGCGCTCAGCGTCGCGGTACTCATGGGGTGTTATATGATTTTTTATTGCAGGTACGGCAGAGCGAGTTTTTTGATCGATTGCGCTTTTGCGCGCTTAGCTTCTTTCGATACGGTCATCAGCGAGGTGGGAAGTCTGGATTGGATCAGCTGTATTCTGTGGGTCACGACGGCAGTGCTGAATCTTGCTATCAAGTTGAATGCCGTAGCCGAGATCGGAACGGGGCTGAAAATAAGACGACCGATCGGTCTCGGCGTCTTTTGCGTTGCGCTCGGCGTTGTATTAACGAAAGTGTTCGTGAATATGCGAGAGGCGTTTTTGATGGCGACGAGCGGCGTCCAGTACGCTGTTTTCGGCATTGAGATAGCCGTGCCTATCGTGCTTTTACTTTTGCTCGCGGCAAAAAAGAACGGAGGAGCGTATGCGACGGAGTCGTAAATGGATATTTACTTTGGCAGCTGTCTGTCTGTTTCTTTTTTGCGGACAATATCTGCCCGAAGAACCGCTGAAAAGCAAAGCGATGGCGGTCGGGTTCGGGATCGACCTGACTGGGAAAGAAACCGTTTCTATACACTTACAGATATTGACCGGGAGCGGCTCGAAACAGCAATCGGGCAGTAACACCAGGGTTTTGAGCGCCGAAGGCGCCACTCTCGGCGAGGCCGCGTATAAGATCAGTCGCAAAACCGGTCTCGCCGTCTCCTTGACTCATTGTAACGTCGTCATTCTCGGCGAAAGCCTGCTTAAAAGTCCTTCCGTATACGCCGTGCTCAATTATCTTATCTGCAACGGCTATTTGAGCGATAACGCTTGTCTGATTTCCTGCAAGGGATCGGCCGGTGACCTTTTGTCCTCGCCCATCGGTTTCGGCGGGAATGCGAGCGTATACGTTCGCGAGATCATCGGTATGTACGATAGTTTCGGCGATATCACGGGCAAAAAACTGCGCGAATTCGTCGTCGATTATCATCGCCATGGGCAGGCAAACTGGCTTCCTTTCGTTACCCGAAAAAAAATATCCGAGGAGATACCGCCTTCTTCCGGCGGAGAAAACGTCGAAAGAAAAGAAAACTACCTTTTCGAGATGAATAAGGTGGCTGTTCTTGTCAAGAACAAATTCGTCGGCGTCTGGGACGCACCCGGCGCAGTCGCCGTCAATTGTCTTCTTAATAAGATCAGTAAAGGTCAGATCCAAACGATAGGGGAGCACGGCGAAAAGATAGATTGGTACGTGTTGAAAAACGACTGCAAGACGTCGTACGACAAAGAAAACCTAAAAGTGAATGCCGATCTGAAAGTGCAGGCTCTCGTTAAAGAGATCATCGACTATTCGGAAGACAACGCGCACGTAGACAGGCTTTTTGTTACGAAAGAAGAAGAAAAACGGTTTGAAAAGGATCTCGCCGATATTATCTCCGCCTTTTATAGCGAGATGCAAAAAAAGAACGCC
Organism: uncultured Eubacteriales bacterium; assembly: GCA_902766325.1. Classification (GTDB taxonomy): domain Bacteria; phylum Bacillota; class Clostridia; order Christensenellales; family DTU072; genus CAG-1782. Next base: position 1,608 of record CACXDF010000042.1, read on the forward strand.
GACGTTTTCGGCTTTAAAGAGGGGTTCTTTTCTCATTGCAGGATCGACTTGGAGGACGTTCCTTTGTCGGAGATCGGGTTGGAAGTCAAAGTGGAACTTACCCGGACGTAAATCAGTATACGACGTACAAAGCGAGCGCAAGGACGCCCATCGTCGCCGCGAACATACACAGTTGCACCCGAACGGACCAGCGGAACCACTTTCCGTAGTCGACGGTAGTCATGCCGAGGATGAGCAGGAGTCCGGCGTTGGTGGGAAGAAGAACGTTGGCAAAGCCGTCCGCAAAAGCAAAGATCAGCACGGCGATTTGCGGATGGATACCCACCGCCGCGCAGATGTCGAAGATCATAGGCATGATCAGGAATGCTTTTGCCGAGCCGGATTGGATGAAGATCTCCAGAATAAAGATGATCGCGTATAAGATAAGAACGATGACGAACTTGTTTTGTCCTGCAATGCGAGAGATAAAAAAGTGGACAATGGTGTCCATGACGTCGCCCTTTTCGATGACGTATCGGATACCGCCTGCGATCAGAACGAGCGCAACGGCGGGAAGCAGAGTCAAAAGGCCTTTGCCCAGGTTTTTTAAGAGGGTCTTAGCCGGCATTTTACAGAGCAGACAGGCTCCGACGCCGGCGATGAGATAAATGCCGATGGTAATATACATTACATAAGACGCCAGCGCGTGCCAGGCGATACTGACGACGGCGATCACGAGTACGAACAGGATACACCCGCCGAAAAAGAACATTCCTCTGTCCATATTTTTGTCTCGCATAAACGGCTCTAAGTTCTCGAAGTCTTTTTTGCGGATCAAGTCGTCTTTATAGACCATGGACTTTTCCGGATGCTTTTCGACCTTTTTCGCATACGGGAAAAGGAAGGCCATCAAAATGATATATCCCAGCGCAAACGTAAGCAGGCGCATGCCTATTCCCGAATACATCGGTAA
>CACXDF010000043.1 GCA_902766325.1 uncultured Eubacteriales bacterium
AAAGAAGACCCTGCCTTTGCTCCTATCGGCGTTCGCCATACTTGCCGTAATGGTTCTTTTGTCCGTTCCGTCAGTCAACGTCGACGCACACGCGCACGACATACCCGCTTCCAAATTCGACCCTTCCGAATTTTCGGAGCTGACCTACGGAATCTATTGGTATCAATCGGGAAGCGACGTTCCCGTTGCCGCGGACAAAGCGACCAATTTTGACCCGACGAAACCGACTCTCATTTATGCCCATGGCATGAAAGCGTTGCACGAAGGCTTAGATTGCCGCGAAGGCCTCAGTTTGAAGGACAATAATTACGAATTTATGGTCAATAAAAAAAATCTTGCAGCGTACAAATATGATGAAGAATTCTATCGGCCCTTGATCGATCAAGGATACAACGTCGGCGTCTTCTTTTGGAATCAGCTTGCGGACTGTGCCTTTACGGAAGAGTACAAGTTTTGGGTGACGACGTACGGCGTGCAGTATTCTTATTCGGATGAAAGCGGATATCACTATACAAGTAAATTCGACGATCGAAATCCGAAACATACGGTGACCTATCTGTACCGCGATTGCCTTATAGATGCGCTTGGAAAAGACTTTTCCGGTCATCTACAACTCGTCGGGCACTCTATGGGCGGACAACTTACGCTCGCCGTCAGCCAGGCTCTTTGCGCGGCATACGACCGCGGCGAGATCAGCTCTGATTATTTACCCGATCGCGTTACCTTACTCGATCCTTATCTCGGCTCGCGTCTTTGCTCGGGCACGGTAGACACCACGGGAGAAGTCGTAAGTAAAAAACCGGCCGCTCTCCTTGCCGCCGAAGCCGCCGCCAACGTCGCAGCCCACGGCATCCCGATCGAAGCCTACGGCGCAAACCATGAAATGGTTTACCGTTATTATACCTCTCCGCTTTCCTTTGTTTCCGGCCCTCTCCTTTCGGAAGACGAATCTTCCAAGATCACGAAACTCTTTACCGACAACATCACTTGGGTCTATCTCCAAGCCATGTTTAATCTTTATAACGCTTTTACTCCCACTCATACCATGGCGGTAGATTACTACTTTACGACTATGTATATGAATCCGACAACGGATAACGGCGACGTAGAAGTACCCTCTTTTAAAGCAAGCGACGAGCACATACACGCGTTAAAAGGCGTCGCCTTCGCTCAAAGAACAAATCCTTCGATCAGCGGAGCCAACCCGATCTATCAAAACGACAGTCTGTTCGTTCGAGTCGATCCGGTCACTTACGAAGAGATCCCCGCAACGGCGCTGCCGAAAAGCATTTCCGGAACGATAACCGAAACCGAAAAACGCCTCGACGTAAAGCTCTTTCTCGACGACGAAGAAGTGGCCTCGGTAAAATCGCTGAAAGGTAAATTCTTCTTTACCGACCTTGAACGCGGCGACTATTCCATCGTCGTATACGACGGAGGCGCGAGAGTATGCGAACCTGTCGAAGTGACCGTTGATTCCGACGATATCACCACCGTCAAAGAAGAGATCAAAATCGTTGCCGTCAAAGAAAAGGAATCGCCGCTGAACATCATTAAAGACATTAAGATCCTCGCCGTATGTATCAGCGCCGCCATCATCGTACTGATTTGCCTTTTGGTCGCGTTGAAGAGGAAAAACGCACGAATATAAAATGCATAACGTCGCAATCGTTCTGAATTCTCCGGCCGCTTTACCGGAAATAGAAGAAAAAGAATTGATATGCGCCGACGGCGGTTATTCCCGGGTCGTCGGCGCTGAAAAAAATATCGTTATCATCGGAGACCTGGACAGTTTGGGCTACGCTCCGAAAGGCGTTCCCATCGTTACCTGTCCCGTTGATAAAGATTATACGGACGGCGAAAGAGCCATTCGTTACGCGGCCGAAAAAGGATACGAAAAAGTTGTTCTTTACGGCGCGGACGGCGGCAGAATGGATATGCAACTATCCAATCTGTATCTCCTGAAAATCGCTTATGATCTTTCTCTACACGCGGAGATCAACGGTCCGAAAGAACGCGTGTTCTATACCGAAACGGACTTCTCGTATAAAAGTCCGATCGGCAAAAGAGTCTCCGTCCTTCCGCTCGGAGATCAAGCGACCTTTCTTTCTTCCGACGGTCTGCACTATCCTCTCGACGGATTGACTCTGACAAGCGGAGATACGATCGGGCTCTCTAACAAAACAGTCAAGGACGAATTTCGGTTCCGTCTGAAATCGGGCGGCGTACTCGTTTTCGTCGAAAAATAAAACTCGGGGCAAAAAATGCACACCTTAAAAAAATACCTACCAAAGCCATTGCGTTCGTTTCCGTTTGCGTCGCGCTGAACGTGATCTGCGCGTGGATCACCGTTCCCTACTTCGCCGTTCCTTTTACTTTATCGACGTTCGGCATCTTTTTTTCGCTGTACTTTTTGGGCGCGAAAAAAGGAACGTTCGCCATTCTTATTTATATCCTTTTAGGACTTATCGGCGTACCGGTCTTTTCCGGTTTTAAGAGCGGCGTACCGGCGCTTGCAGGCGCAACGGGCGGGTATATTCTCGGTTTTCTCGCTTCGGGACTCGTTTATTTGTTTTTCGATCGCAAAAACAAGATCTTACGTATCGTCGGACTTTTTATCGGTTTACTTATTTGTTATGCGGCAGGCACGGCATGGTTCGTTTTCGTATACGGCAGAGGCGGTAATCCTATCTCCTTTTATACGGCTCTGACCATGTGCGTATTTCCGTTCGTCCTCGTCGATATCGCCAAAATATCCTTGGCCGTCATCGTCTCCGATCTTTTGAAAAAACATCACGCTTTTCTGCAATTATGAAAAAAATAGTCTTTGTCTGTTTAGGTAACATTTGTCGCTCTCCGATGGCCGAATTCGTTTTTAAACACCTTGCGCGCAAAGCGGGTATCGTTAACGAATACGTTATAGAGTCCCGTGCTACGATCGATGAAGAAGAAGGAAATCCCGTCTATCCCCCGGCCGCCGCGGAACTGAGAAAGCACGGCATCGGCTGCGACGGAAAGCACGCACACTGCTTGGAAAAAAGCGACTATGATAAGTACGATCTTATCGTTTGTATGGAAAATATGAACGTTCGCGGCGTCCTCGATATCGTCGGCGGCGATCCCGATCATAAGATCGTGCGCCTTTTGGACTATACCGATGAAAAAGGCGATATCGCCGATCCGTATTTTACGCGCGACTTCGCGCTGTCCTACCGTCAGATAGAAAAAGGCTGCAAGGCGCTCCTTGCAGCACTTCAGGTCGAATAGTTTTTATCCCGATAAACATTAATCCGATACGCCGTTTTCCGCTTTGCGATACTTTCTGCTCTTTTGCGAATAGTATTTTTCTTTATTGCGATACATCGCCTCGTCCGCGCGCTTAAAGACAACTCTGAATTCTTTATCGGATAAAGGATCGAATATATCGTAACCGCATGAAAAAGAAAGCGCCGTTTTATATTCTCGATCCGTCTTATTGAATTCTTGCACTTTTTCGTCAAGAACGGCGATCAACTCTTTGATTTCCTCTTGTTTATCCGTTTCGAGTACGGCGACAAACTCGTCTCCGCCGATACGGAACACTTGTTTCTTATCGAAAACCTGTTGAATAACGAACGCCGCGTCGGTAAGGATCATATCTCCGCATTCGTGACCGTAGTTATCATTGATCACTTTAAGCCCGTTGATATCGAACAGCACGACCGAAAAAACGGCGGAACCGTCCTTTATCCTTTTGTTCAACGCGTCAACGGTCTCCATATACGCCGTCTTATTGCCCACGCCCGTCATAGTATCGGTATACGCCTGCGCATGGACGTGCTCGATATATTTTCTTAATTCGCTCCGCATAGAACTGACTTTTCTGTCCAACGCTTCGATCGTTTCTCCCGTGGACGGGCCTTTCGATCCGATCTCCGCTTCTTCCGCCGTTTCGTCCGACGACATCCTGATCTCCTCCGTCAGACTTTCGAGATCGGTCGCAAGAGACGTCGTCTCCTGATAGAGAACTTTAAGCCGTTTGCGGACTTTGACGGTGATAAGAAAGACGATCAAACCTCCGATCAGAAGCGAAAAAGCGCTCAAAACCATATACGACACGTTACTGTAATAAATTTGCTTGTCGTACCAATCCGCGCTGTAATCCACGCCTATCACTCCGACGATGTTATGATCGACGTCATAAACCGGACTGAACGCGCTGTAAAAGCGTCCCCATCTGTCTTCGCTGGCCTCTTTATCGACCGAAGGCATACCGTCCTCGTAGGCATTGTGCAAAGCGTCCGTGTAGACGACTTCTTCATGAAACAGTTCGCTCTGCGATTCTGTATCGGGATCAACGACGAAAATATAATCGCCACCTATCTCTCTGATGGCATAAATATAAACGACCTCGTTGATCGTTTGATAATTGCTGAGACAGTTATTAACGCTTGTATAATTTTCGGAATTGTTAAGAAAATCTTCTTCGGTAATGGAATCGAAAACGTTTCCGTCAACGGACGCCGCGGCGACTTCGGCTATGTCGATCATCCTCACGTGCATTTGCGACAACATCGATTCTTGCGTCGTTTGCATGATGATCACGCCGAGACCGACGTTAGCGCCGAGTAAAAGCGTGCATACGATAATAATAAACCATCGTGACGTCAGGGTGAACTTCTTCTTGCGATTTTCCGTTATCGTCATTGTGTCATCGTTCCGTTTTCTTTTTTATTATATTGCCATTGTAACATGCACGGTGATAAATGGCAAACTTTTTTCTATACGTTTTATTATATTTATCGACAAAACGGAACTTTATACGAAAATAACGACATAATCGGCCGATACTTATCGGCCGAAAACAACGAAAAACCTATTATTTATGCGTGGCATGAAAAGCGCGCTTATTCCGGTACATCAGTTCGTCCGCTTCTTTAATGTACGCGTCTACCGTTTTTTGCGGATCGACGCAACGCACGAACCCGCATGAAAAGGTAAGGTCGTACGGCTTATCCACCTGCTTGCACATTTCCGAAAAACGATCGCGTATCTCTTGCAAAAGCACTTCCGGGTCGTCCCCCGTTTCCCTTTGCGGACGCCAGGCAAGAACGAATTCGTCTCCGCCGTAGCGAGACGCAAACCCGGACTTGGCCGAAACGACCTTTTTTAATACGGAAGAAAACAAAATCAAAACGGCGTCCCCTTCCGCATGACCGTAGGTGTCGTTGATCTCTTTAAAAGAATTGATATCGATAACGAAAAGATACATCGGAAACGACTCCGAAATATTTTCGATTTGACTGCTGAGGTACTCTTCCGTCTTTCTGCGGTTGTTCATCTGCGTCAAAGCGTCGGTATAGACGTTCGACTGTAAGAGCCCGATATACAAAAACATGATAACGGAATAGATTGCGATAGGAATAATAGTGATACGCTCGAAGTATTCGTCGAGTAACACCCACAAAACGAGAAATACGACCGCACCGCATACGGATAGCGCGTCCTTTCGGGCAAAATGCGTACGCACCTTGATCGCTTTTGCG
>CACXDF010000044.1 GCA_902766325.1 uncultured Eubacteriales bacterium
CAGCGTCTTGCCATTCAAACCAAGATCGAAAATGCGGAACGCTTTATCGATCGGGCGAGCTATCCGACGCCGAAATCGCATATCGACCCGCCCTATAAGAGCAAAAAAGAAGTGGTCGCCGCGGCGGAAGCAAAGGCAATGGAGCTTTTAAAGAGGATCGGACTTGCCGAAAAGGCCAACGTCTATCCGTCTACCCTTTCGGGAGGACAGAAACAACGTATCGCCATCGTGCGCGCGCTTGCCATGAACCCGAAAGTAATGCTTTTCGACGAGCCGACCAGCGCCCTCGACCCCGAAATGGTAGGAGAGGTGCTCGACCTTATCAAACAGATCGCGGCCGAAGGCATGACGATGATCATCGTCACGCACGAAATGGGCTTTGCGAGAGAAGTCGCCACCCGCGCGCTCTTTATCGACCAAGGTAAGATCGCCGAGGACGGCCCGCCCGAACAGGTATTCGGCAACCCGAAGAACGAAAGGTTACAAGGTTTTTTATCCAAAGTTCTGTAATAAAAAGATTTTTTCGCCCCGCCGAGTCGGGGCGATTTTTTTACACCCTTTGTAAAGGGGAATAGGCCAAACTATATTTTGATATCTTTCATTTATTGATAAAAATAAAGAATTGCATAATTATTGTTTCTGATATATAATAATAAACAGTTTCTTTTTTGGGGAGGCGAAAGTATGCCAATGCATTGGACGGGAAGAGTTACGCCGGTAGCTTTTTCCATCGGAAAGGTATCGGTCGCGTGGTATGGGATCCTGATCACTATCGGGATGCTGCTTTCTCTCGCGATCTGTGTCCGTCGTTTTAAGAGGATCAACGTAAAGAGCGACGACGTGTTGACGTTGTTTTTGATCTGTATCCCCATGGCGGTCATTTTCGCCCGACTCGGATACGTCGTTTCCAACTATAAGTATTATTTTACCTCTCCGTACGACTGGGACGCTTTCGTCAATACCATCGCTATTTGGAAAGGCGGTCTCACCATCATGTGGGGCGTACCCGGCGGCGTGATCGGGGGGCTGATCTGGTGCAAATTATACAAAGTCGATTTTGTCAAGACGGCCGACCTTGTTTTACCTACCGTATTGATCGCGCAGGTCATCGGCAGATGGGGCAACTTTTTCAATCAAGAACTGTACGGACAGCCGGTCACAGATCCGACCCATCAATGGTTTCCGCTGGCGATCTTTATTGCGGACGAGGGCGGTTGGTATCAGGCGACCTTCTTTTACGAGGGCGTGCTCAATTTTATCGGCTTTTTGCTATTGATCTATCTGTATTATCATATCGATATCAAAGGCATGGGAATGCTGAGTTATCCGGCGTGGTACTGCTTAGTGCGCGGAAGTCTTGAGTTTATTCGCGCGGACGAACCGAACGTCGTAGATAAAGCGCTCGGATTCAACAGCGTTATTTTGTTCTGCTATCTGGCGGCGGCGATCTGCATCGGTTTGATCGTATTTTTGGGCATCAGAGCCAAAAAGAAAGGCCAAAAGATATTCTATAAGCACGGGATCCCGCCTCTTCCGGCGGAGCCGCAGAAAAAAAAGGAAGAGCTTGCCTCTTTATAATACAAGGAGTTACCGAAATGAAAAAGATGTTATTGGGAGATTTTGCCATTGCGCGCGGCGCTTATGAAGCGGGCGTACACGTGGCGACGGCCTACCCGGGAACGCCGAGCACGGAGATCACGGAAGAATTATCGCGGTTTCCGGAAGTGAACTCGGAATGGGCGCCGAATGAAAAAGTAGCGATGGAAGTAGCCATCGGAAGTTCTATACACGGAGCGCGTACCATCGTAGGTATGAAGCACGTCGGTCTGAACGTAGCCGCCGATCCGCTTTTTACGGTGGCATATACCGGCGTTAACGCGGGCCTTGTGGTATGCGTCGCCGACGATCCGTCTATGTTCAGTTCTCAAAACGAGCAGGATACCCGTCTGATCGCTCGCGCGGCCAACGTGCCTGTTATCGAGCCGTCAGACAGCGCCGAATGTAAAGAATTCGCTTCTCTCGCTTTCGAACTCAGCGAAAAGTACGATACGCCGGTCATTTTACGCGTGACCACTCGCGTGGCGCATTCACAAAGCCTGGTCGAGATCGGCGAAAGAAAAGAAGTTCCCGTTAAACCGTACGTCAAAGACATCGGAAAGTACGTTATGATGCCGGCTAACGCCAAAAAGCGTCACGTAGTCGTGGAAGAAAGATTAAAGAAACTTTCCGCCGACAGCAACGGTTTTTCTATTAACCGTATCGAAAAAAGAAGCGCCGATCTCGGTATCATCTGCGCCGGAGGAGTCTATAACTACGTAAGAGAAGCTTTGCCCGACGCAAGCGTTTTGAAACTCGGTATGGTCTATCCTCTGCCGTACGATCTCGTCAAAGAATTCGTTTCCGGCGTGAAGCGTTGCGTCGTTATCGAAGAATTGGAAGGGCATATCGAAGGCCTTTTGAAGGCAAACGGCATTTCCAACGTGGAAGGTAAAAATATCTTCGGTATTCAGGGAGAATTTTCCGTCAATTTGATCAAAGAAAAACTGTTGGGCGTTAAGAACGAAGTATCCGTCGCCCAAATCCCCGCCCGCCCGCCCGTTTTGTGCGCCGGATGCCCGCATAGAGGCGTGTTCTATACGCTTAACAAAATGAAAGTATCGGTCATGGGCGATATCGGGTGTTATACGCTCGGCGCCGTTCCGCCGCTGTGCGCGATCGAAGCGACCGTTTGTATGGGCGCCAGTATCGGTATGGCCGTAGGCGCAGAAAAGGCAGATCCGGCTTTTGCCAAGAATACGGTGGCGGTCATCGGAGACTCGACCTTTATTCACAGCGGTCTGACCGGGATCGTGGAAGCCGTTTACAACCACAGTAATATCACCGTCATTATTCTCGATAACCGGACCACAGGTATGACCGGACATCAGAACAACCCGGCTAACGGTAAGGATATCCATAACAATCCGACTTACGAAGTCGATCTGGAAAAAGTCTGCCGTAGCCTCGGCGTTCCGTCCGTGACCGTCGTCGATCCGTACGATCTTTCCGCGATGGAAAAGGCAGTCAAAGAAGAACTTAATAAAGAGGGCGTTTCCGTCATCATCAGTAAGCGTCCCTGCGTGCTTCTTACGAAAAAGCTTTATAAAGGTTTTATTGTGACGGATAAGTGCAAAAAGTGTAAGGCTTGTATGAAGCTTGGATGCCCGGCCATCAGCTTTACCGAAAACGGCGCGAAGATCGACACGTCCCTTTGCACTGAGTGCGGACTTTGCCAAAGCGTTTGCAAGTTCGGCGCCATCGAGAAGATAGAGGAGGTAAAATAATCATGGATATATTGATTACCGGCGTAGGCGG
>CACXDF010000045.1 GCA_902766325.1 uncultured Eubacteriales bacterium
ATAACGATCGTTCTCGTCGGCAACACCGTTTTCACCACGTTCGCATCTTTGATTTTTTATCTCGTTTTTCACTCATAATACGCTCTCCTTTTACCATACTAACCACAAAAAGGAGATTATATGCTAAAAAACACACTGAAAATCAGCTTGATCTGCGTGCTGTCCCTGGCGTTTTCGGCCGGCATCGCGCTTTTTCACCCTCATAACCGAAACAGAGTGTCCGCGCAAGCGGCTAACGACTATCGAGCGATGTATATGATCGATCACGATACGGGCACGGTCATCAAAGCGGAAAACGAGAACGACAGATATCCCATTGCGAGTATGGTAAAGATTATGACTCTTTTACTCTCTCTCGAAGAGATAGACGCGGGAAAAATGGACAAGAACGAAAAGATCAGAATATCCGATTACGCCGCGGGAATGGGCGGTTCTCAGATGTTTCTTGACGCGGGAAAAGAATATCCCGTAAACGATTTGTTAAAAGGTGTCGTCGTATGCAGCGCCAATGACGCAGCCGTCGCTCTCGGCGAACGGATAGCGGGCGATAACGATTCATTCGTTCATAAAATGAACGATCGAGCGCGTGAGCTTCATATGGACGACACTCTTTTTTGCAACGCAACGGGCTTACCCGATTCCGGCGAACAATATTCGACGGCAAAAGACGTGACCGCCATGATGCGAGAATTGCTTTCCCATCCGCTGTATTACGAATACACGAAGATCACGCTGGAAGACTACGTCCACCCGGACGGAAGAGTAACTCAAATGGTCAACACGAATAAATTGATCCGCTCTTACGACGGATGCGACGCCGGCAAAACCGGTTTTACCGATGAAGCTATGTTTTGCCTCAGTTCCAGCGCCCAAAGAAACGGAATGCGCGTTGTAGCCACCTTACTCGGCGCTCCCGACAGCAAAACAAGATTCAGAAGAGTGAGCGAAGCCTTTTCATACGCTTTTGCTAATTATGAAATACGATCGTTTTTAAAGAAAAACGAAGCCATTCCGTCTGAAATCGAAGTTTTGCAAGCCAAAAACCCGTTAAAGAGCGTCGTATGCGACAGAGATATCGCCGTTTTCGGAAAGAAAGGAGAAACGGAAAACTACGTTCTTTCCGTTGATTTTTTCGACGATCTTCGCGCGCCGATCTCGAGATCGACAGCCGTCGGCTCCGTCACGCTTTTATCTCAAACGGGAGAAGTAGTCAGTAAAGGAACGCTATACCCGACCGAGGACGTAAATAAACGTAATTTCTTCGATAATTTCCGCGAAGCAGCCGAAAAATGGCCGATCGCTGAATAAAAAAACGTTACGGCGAGAACGGTTTTATTCCGTTTTCTCCGTAACATTTACATAAAACGCCTTGACTTTTAAAAAAAAATATTTTACTATCTAATCTATGCTTATTTCATTATTTACCAGCGGTTATCCGCTGCCGATCATATTGATACTGGGTTTGGCGCTCATACTAAGCGCTGTTTTATCCATGGTCGTTCACGAAAACGCGCACGGCTTCGTCGCGCTCAAATGCGGCGACGATACGGCCAAGAAAAGGGGACGTCTGACTTTCAATCCTCTGGCGCATTTCGATTACGCGGGACTTATTTTGATGCTTTTGGTCGGGTTCGGATGGGCAAAGCCGGTACCGATCAATCCGTTCAATTTTAAAAACAAAAAACTCGGCGTCGTCCTTGTATCTATAGCCGGCGTCGTCTCGAACGTCCTTATGGCAGGGATGTCGCTCCTTCTTATCTACTTTTTATACGACTACCTCGTCGCCATCTGTATGATGAGTAGCGCCGTACGGCTTTTAGGTTATCTTTTCGTCTATTTCTTGCAATACATGGTCGTTTTAAACATCATGCTTGCGTTTTTTAATATTCTCCCCATCTGTCCTTTAGACGGATTCAGATTGGTGGACAGTTTGTTGCCTTCGGGTAATAAATATTCAACTTTTATGTACAAATACGGGAATATCGTTCTGCTTGTTTTCGTCGGCATCTGCTTTATACTGAGCCACGTCGGACTAAAAGAGTACAGCGTTTTTTATCAGGTGCAACAACTTGCTTATCGCTTGCTCGACATCGTACAGGGGGCATAATATGGCGACTTATCTCAACAGCACTCTGGAAGACGTTAAATTTCATATCGACAACCAGGATTTCGACGGCCCGATCGACCTTCTCGTAAAAATGGTACGCGAGTCGAAGATCGATATTATGGATATTTTCGTAAGCGACATCACCTCGCAGTATATCCATTACGTCGAGAATCTGAAAGAACTGGACTACGAATACGTGTCGCACTACATCGTTATGGCGGCCATCCTTATCGAAATCAAATCGGCAAGAATGATGCCTTCTCAAGACGAAGACGATCCGTATCAAGCGGAGATCGAAGAAACCGCGGAACAGATCATATCGGACGTACAACGGAATCTGCTTTTGTCCACACCCGAAAAACTTCGGCCGATGGAAGTAACCAACGTCTTCTATAACGAACCGAAATACGATAAAGACGACTATAAGTTGATCGTCAAAGCGATCGACTTGGATAAACTTTTGGACGCGTATATGCTCGTTATCGAGCGCACGGAGATCATCGATAAAGCGCCCCAGGTACAAACGATAGAAAAAGAGACGTTCAGCGTAGCCGATAAGGTCAAAGAACTTTCCGGAGAATTGAGAACGAAAAAGAAAGTCAGTTTCTTTTCCCTTTTTACGAACGCCAATACCCGATCGGAATTACTTAACGTGTTCCTGGCGGTACTGATCTTGGTCAAAAAGCAAGTCGCCATGGCCATGCAAGGGGAGTACCACGGCGATATCATGCTTGTACATAACGAAGAAAACGATAAACCACTACGAGACGAGGAAATACAGAACGATGTTGACGAATATAATTGAGGGACTTATTTTCGCAGCCGCCACCGGCGTTACATACGATGCGATGAAAACCTTTTTCGGCGAAGAATACACCGAAAAAGAGATCAAAACCGCACTGAACGAAATACGAGAAAAGTATTCCGGTGACAGCGGCATCATTTTGATCGAATTCAATAATACGTTTCAGTTTCAGACCAATCCGAAATACAGCGATAAATTGGCGGACATCCTGGTGCCCATCAAAGAAAAACAACTCAGCCAAACGGTGCTCCAGACTCTCGCTATCATCGCCTATCGTCAACCCATTACCAGGATGGAGATCGAAGAAGTACGCGGCGGCGTCAGTAGCGACTATGCTATCGGTATTTTAATGAAAGCGGAATTGATCGAGGTCAAAGCAAGAAAGGAGACCTTGGGCCGACCCTCCCTTTACAGTACGACGGATAAATTCCTGAAACATTTCCAATTGAAATCGCTGGAAGACTTACCCGCCTACGAAGAATTGATGCAAAGCATTCAAGACAGCGGAAAATTCAATAAAACGAGCGACAATCTGTACGAGATCAAAAGCAGTTCTCTTTATACGGGCGAAACGGAAGACAAGTTCTTTGAAGATATGGACGAATCTACGCCCGACTTCTTGCAGGACGAAGATATTTTGGAAGTCGCTTCGGACGACGTTGCGAAAGAGGATTGATCCGTCGATATCATTGAGAATAAAACGAACTCGAATTAAAATACTATTCTTCGGAATGGTATTTTTTTTCGTTGGTTATTTATTTACCGTTATATTATGGCTCATCCCCATTAAGGTCTCCGCGCTCGGCTATTGGGAAAACGAGAACGGCAAACGCAATTTTTCGCTTAAAGTATCTTTTTACGAAAAGACGTTCGCTAAACGAGACGATAAAAACGCCGAACCGCCGAAGAAGCAGAGTAAGATTTCTAAAAGAAATTTCTTAAAAAGATTTAAACCGTCCGACATTCCTTTCGCCGCCTTACAAAAACTCGATCTCTCCGTTGTTTTGCCGGAAAATAAGCACGAAGGAGCGGACATTGCGTTATCTATGCTATCGGCGCTTACGTATCCGCTTCCGGTAAAGATATCCCTTTATCGCGGTAAAAAGACTTATTGGGAAATATTTGCCAAGGCTTCTTTC
>CACXDF010000046.1 GCA_902766325.1 uncultured Eubacteriales bacterium
CCGTAATTGCCGTCTTGAAGAGCGGCGGAAAGAAGTTCTACGACCATAGCGTATCCGTAACCTTTATAGCCGCCGAGGGCTTCTCCGATGCCGCCGAGGGTGGTGAGAGCCGCAGTGCCGTTACGGATCATTTTGAGCGCTACGCCCGCGTCGCCTTCTACCGGTTTTCCGTCCAGGTCGATGACCGTGCCCGGATGAACGGGTTCTCCGATCCTGGCGTAGTATTCGATCTTACCGTTTTGCGTAATGGAAGAAGCGCAGTCGATAAGGAAGTCGAATTCTTCGTCGGTGGGGATACCGATGGTCAGCGGGTTGGTACCGAACATACCTTCTACGCCGAAGGTCGGCGCGACGGAAGGACGGGCGTTGGTACCGGTGATACCGATCATGCCCTCTTTGGTGCACATCGTGGGATAGTAACCGGCGATACCGTAGTGGCAGGAGTTACGAACGACGACCATACCCATACCGTATTGCTTGGCTTTATCCATAGCCATTCTCATGGCCTTGTAGCCGATGACCTGCCCCATACCGTCGTGTCCGTCAACGACCGCCGTGCAAGGGGTCTCTTTGATAACCTCGAAGTTAGTCACGGGGTTTTGGATACCGTCCAGGATTCTGTCGATATAAATGGGTTTAAAACGATTGCAACCATGGCTTTCGATACCGCGACGGTCGCTTTCAAGAAGAACGTCCGCGCAGATCTTCGCATCTTCTTCGGGAACGCCGACGCCCTTAAACGCATCGACGACGAAATCATTGGCTGTTTTCCAATCAAGTATCATTTTAGGCATTTTAAATTTTCTCCTTATAACGTAACAACGTACGATTTTGTTCTATTATTATAGACTTTGTTTTTTTTAATGTCAATATTATTCGCTCAAGCCGACGGTCGGAGCGGACAAAATTCCTTCGTCCAGTAAAACGTAACGCTTTACTCTGTCGAACGGAGTACAGGTCCTGTACGCGTTGGGACCGACGCAGAAGTTTTTGCCCCCCATTCCCGGATGATGAACGCACCCGAAAGCGTTTTGACGAGAAATATAAGCGGTGATATCGATCGGCGTCTTACCGTTTTCGGTTTCGATATCGGCGGTATATGGAGCGTAAGCAATATCCGTTTTTTGTCCGCGGCAATCCGCTTCTATGACGGCCGAACGGAAGCACGGCACGGAAAGAACGCCCTCTTTGCCGTTACCGGTAAAGGATGTATGATAGGTCAGTTCTCCCCCGTAGAACGGGAAGCCCTGTTTGACAATACTTCCGAATCCGATCGTTTTCGGCATGGATACGATCGTCTTTTTCGTTCCGCGCACATTCACTCCGAAGTCGCCCAAAAGATAGCACCATTCGGTAAAGGTGTTTTCGCCGAACGGAAGAACGATCTCGATCACGTTCTTTCCTTTGCGTATAGTAGGCATTTTGACTTTTTCGATGGCTTTATCCACGTACCAACCTTCGATCTTTTTATCGACCTTTTTACCGTTGAACGTGATCTCGGCAAGAGCCGCGTCCTCCAACGCGAGGAAAGCCCCTTCGTATTCTATCTCGCTGAACACGACGAACTTCATGCGTATTTTGTGCGTTGCCGGCTTCTTCTCCGCCGCCCACGGTTGGCAAATACCGCCCGCATGCCAAACGAGTCCCGTCTTCTTGCGGCAGAAGTTATCGAATAAAAGCACTTCCATCTGCCATTTGGAATACGGCTTATCGTCAACGGCATAATAGGCTCTGTCGAGCAAAACCACGTTGGGTTCGGAAAGCGAATACGGCACGTTGTCTTCCACCGATACTTTTTTGATCTCTTTTTTACTTGCGATCCGCGGATAATCTTTTTGCGGTCCTTTTTCCAAACGGAACAGCAAACTGTCCTGATCCCACATTTCCGCTTCGACGACCGTTTTTCCGTCTTTTGTTTCGTACGGTACGGCGTATACGTTTCCGTCTACGGTATTCCAAAGGCTGACCGTCCATTCTCCGTTTACGACGATCCGTAACTTTTGGCAGGAAACGTTATCCGGATCGGGGAATCTATCTTTGCCGGCGCGCGACAAAAAGAGCCATTCGCCGTTCGCTTTTTCTTTCAGACTGTAAATGATATTATCGGTATGTTTCCCCGTTTTTTTGTCATAAATGCCGACTTCGCGATAGTCTTCCAATGCGGCAAAGATCTTTTCCGCGTCGAACGGTACTTTTTCGGACGCATCGAAGAGTTTTTTCGGCTCGTCGGACAATTCCGCGTCCATATAGGCGGGCGCGCCGCCGATAAAGACTACTTTACCACCCTGCTTTTTAAACGCTTCAAGCCTTTCCACAGTCGTTTTCCGCAGCGTGATACATTCCGGAACGACGACGACTTTATAGGCCATTTTCCCCACTTGGAGAGGATTATTACCCTCTTTGCATTGTTCGGGCAACAGAGATTCGTCGATAAAATGGAAATCCAATCCCCTTTTTAATAACATTTCGGTAAGTTTAGAGAAGCGCATATCCATTTGTATACGCTTTTTGGCGTCTCTGATCATGCTTCCGTACAGCATCCAAAAACTCTCGATAGGATGAATAACGGCGATATCGCAAATCTGTTTGCCGCCGGTCAGCGCCGTATTGACACGGGCAAAGTGGTCTTCCACCACGTTGTGTTTTTTATACCACGGACTTTGATAGAAAATAGACGCCGGATAGTCGCGCTTCGCCTCTCCTTTCATCGAGTACATGGACAGGTGCGGCACTCTGATCGTCACGCCGAGCGCCGCCTGCCAGTCGCCGTGTATCTTATATTTCCGGAAATCGTAATTCCATCGAGAAACGCCGTACAATTCGGAAAGCATACCTTCCTTGCCATACTGGCAAACGACCGATTGACACTGTTTGGCAGTGTTGAATTCGTACCGGGAACAGAGCATATCGATACCGGGCAGACCGAAACCGCGATAATGGCGCATAGCCTCGCCGATGGCCTTGGTCTGACCTTGCAGGTCACCTTCGAGCATCATATGTCCGGTCAGTTTTAAACCGACTTCTTCGGCTTTCTCTCCCAAATTATCCGAAAACGCGTTGGCAAACCGCTCCGTTACGTGATCCCAGTAGCGATATTTTACGGACGAATAACCCTGCTTCGATTCAAAAAAGAGTTCCGGCAGTCTATCCAAAATATCTTCTCCGTAGGCTTTTTTGTAAGTATCGGCAAAGTCGTCCGTCCAGGCGCGTTTATGCAGATTGCCGCTGTAATAAAATTGCGGTTCGTCGGTAAAAATAGCCGGGCAGACGTTTCCCAAATACTCCGGCACGTTCTTCTTATAATTGCCGTAGGTTATTTCGGCGAATTTATCGAGCGCTTTTTTGTTCAACGTATCGACGTAAGAGGTGTTATTGTACCAGGAGTCGGACTTGGCGGTATCGTCGACGGCAAGTTTCAGATACGCGAAAGCGTTTGCGGACGAGTCGTCCTCCTTTACTCTTTGATAAGAAACGAGTTTTCCCAGACAGGTACGGATCTTATAGCAAGCAAGAAGTTTGCTTCCGCCGATCAAAACGCCGTCTTCGTTATAAACGGGCTTTGATTTGTCCTTCTTTCTTTGAAATTGCAAATATCTTTGGCGAAAAGCCTTGTCTTTGGTAACGAAGCCTCCGGCAAAACCGGACGGCCAACGGTCTTCGTCGTACAGCCAGGCGAGCATTTCTTTCTTTTCGGCGTCTTCGGCGCAGGCTCGTACGCACTCGTTGAACTTTTCTCCCAAGTATTCGTCTTCCAATCCC
This sequence comes from uncultured Eubacteriales bacterium, assembly GCA_902766325.1. Lineage (GTDB taxonomy): Bacteria > Bacillota > Clostridia > Christensenellales > DTU072 > CAG-1782. The sequence goes on from CACXDF010000046.1 coordinate 3,760, forward strand.
GTACGAACGTGAATATGATATCCGCCGAAGCCCATTTCTTTGAAAATTCCCGCTTGACGAACGACTTCATCTTTATCGAGTTTTCCGTTCCACGCCCAAAACGGCGCGCCGCGGAATTCGCTGGGAGGATTTTTGAACAGTTCTTCGCTGATAACGCCTTTACTTTTTTCGTATAACATTATTTCACCTCGTAACCGGCTTCGACTATAGCCTTTTTTGCGGCGGCTTCGTCCGTACCGACGGGACAAGTCGCCGTTTTCTTTTTCAAGTCGACCTTAGCGTCTACGCCGATCCCTTTCAAAGCCTGCTCCACGCGCGCTTTGCAATGCTCGCACATCATTCCTTCCACGTGAATGACAAGGCCTTCTTCTTTCTTTTTACCGAACATCATTTTACCTCCGTGAACGTATTTATATCTCAAAGCATTGGTAACGACAAACAAGCTGGACAGGCTCATAGCCGCCGACGCGATCATCGGATTCATCGTCCAGTTAAAAGCGGGGAATAAAACTCCCGCCGCGATCGGGATCCCAAGAACGTTATAAAAGAATGCCCAAAATAAGTTTTGTTTTATATTCCTGACCGTGTCTTTACTGATAGCGACGGCTTCGCAAACGCCAAGCAAACTGCTGTTCATCAGCACAACGTCGGCATTTCCTTTGGCAATATCGCTTCCGCCGCCGATCGCTATTCCCACGTCGGCTACGGCGAGCGCCGGCGCGTCGTTCACCCCGTCTCCTACCATAGCGACGGAACATTGTTTTTTATAATCGGCGATCACTTCGGCTTTCTTATCGGGGAGCACGTTAAAAACGACTTCTTCTATCCCGACTTCGGAAGCGATCTTTTTTGCTACCTTTTCGTTGTCTCCGGTAAGAAGAGACGGCGTTATTTTTTCTTTTTTCAGTAATTCGATCCCCTCTTTACTGTCCTTACGTACGGTATCGGCAATACCGAGACACCCCAAA
>CACXDF010000047.1 GCA_902766325.1 uncultured Eubacteriales bacterium
CGTTGCGGAACCGTTCGCATTAAAATACTTCGTTCCGCCGGTCTTCGCGTCGAAATAGCCTAAAAACTTATAACCGCTTCTTGTCGGAGCCGTTATGCCCGAATAGGGATAATAATGCCAAACCGACGCGCTGTTACTTCCGCCGGTTCCGCCTTCTTTATTTAAATTAACGGTATAATTTCTTGCGACGTAATAATCCGTATATCCGTTAGCAACATAAAAAGAGCTTCCGCTGTTATTCCTTATAGTCCACGTGATAGAACTACCGTTGCCGCCTTTAAGGTTGGGCCACCAATAAGTTGCTTGCGTGGTACTGGTATCAAAAGTAACGGAATCGTTTTTGTTACCGAATGAAACCGATAACGTAACGTTATGACTGGCTTTGGTCTTACCGATCATGAATCTTGAATAAACGATATACTCGGGATTAACCATATTCGTTACCGTCATACTGAACGTAGCGCCCGAATCGATTTGGAAATTAAGCGCAGAATTTTTTGTGGCGCCACTCCATGAATAATTGCCGCTCGACAATGTTTCGCTTCCGGTGCCGGTGTATTTGGAACTCGCGTAAGTTTTATTGTAGCTTGTTGTCCAGTTTCCATCGTATAGATTCCGGGCGTCGCTGCCGACAACTAATTCGTTTGCGGCGTGAGCGGTATTGCTTTCCGATATGCTTAAAGCGGCAAATGCCGCGCATAAGACGAAAAGAACCGTCAAAAATACCAAGAGCCGTTTACTTAAAACCTTTTTCATAAGCATCTCCTTCATTTATTCCCTCTTTTAGCCGCTCTTTTTTTTCAGAAAGTATCAGCCTTATTTTATACTACAACTTCAAGTGCAACAAAAATGCCACAAATATCACCGAATCAAAAAAAAATTTTATTTGATAACAAAAAACCTCTAAAAAGAAAAAATCCGTCTTAAAAAGACGGAAATCCAAAAATGTATTATACCTTTTGACCCTACTTTTTCCTAAAACGCAATTCTCCGCTTATCGGGAGACCATAGACGGCATCGGATAGAGACAGCGTTTGGCGAGCAATAGGAGCGCGAAAAGCAATACGAACGGTGTTTGGCGCCGGACAAGAAAGGTGGTAAAAACGGGTTTGAGTCTCAACTTCCGACGAGAGAGAAACCGTTACTTTATCGGCGTACGGAAGGCGGAAACAAACGGGGCTCCCTCCGGGGGCGAAAGCGCGAACGCGCTTTCTGCCGGAGGTAATGACAATAAAAGTCCTTTGCTCGCAAAAGACGTAAAAACAGAGAACGGTCTTCATCAGGCGTTCTCCGTAAAGTCGAGAGTGGCTGTGAGGGAAAGACCGGAATAGTTGGCGTCGGACAGCGAAAAGTCCTGTGTGGCGATGGGCGTATTTTCGACGTAAACGGTGTTCGTCTGCGACTCCATACTCACGGTCACGACGCCGACGTGGATGTTATGGTTATCGTCGGTGGTAAGCTGCTTAAAACAGAGCGTAAAAGGCTCGGTCCCGTCGCCGTACGGGACGTTATTAAAGACGGCCGTTCCGGACGAATCGATGGTCACGGCAGTACCGTACTGCGTATTGCCGGTACTGTCGGTCATAACGACGGTGCCTTCGGTAACAGGCGTTCCTCCCGCGGCACCCGTCTCGTTAAAGATCATATTAAGGGTACCCGACGCGCTCAACGTAAAGGCCTGACTGCCGGCGCTTGCCGTGGCGGTAAAAGTCGTCGGCGAGAGAGAAGAAAGATCGTATCCGGGAGCGGCGGACGCGGAAACTCGGTACGTTCCGGCTTTCATTGCGACGGAGCCGGTCCCGTCTGTGATGGTCACTTGATAGTTAGGCATGTTTTCCTCCTTTGCTGCTTTGCTACTTATTGGATACTATGCTTTGGGAGATGAAAAACGTGCGAAATAACCGGTCCCTCATAAAAAAACTCCCTTGCCGTAAAAAGCAAAGGAGCTTTTCGATTCGGGACGTCCCCCTTAAAGAACAACCAAAAAATAACCTCTCGTTGCGCTTTATTTTTTTTCAATAAGACCGCAGATAGCGATCGATCCGACGACGGAACAACAGAACAAAATAGATAAATACCGTTCTAAACGAATTACATAAATAACCTCTGTCGTCTGAAATAATTATAACATTGCGCATCGGATTTATCAATA
>CACXDF010000048.1 GCA_902766325.1 uncultured Eubacteriales bacterium
GAGGTGGCAACAGCCGCCCTCTTCCACGATATAGGTAAGCCCGTTTGCTACCGCAACGCAGGTAACTATCACGGGCACAACGAAGTCGGCGCCGAGTTATGCCGCGTCATAATGAACAGATTACGGTATCCAAAATACAAAATAAAGGAAACCGTTCGACTTGTTTATTTACATATGTTCGATCTCGACGGAAAAACGAAAGAGAACAAAGTACGCTTTTTCGTTCAAGAAAACCATGATATTCTGCATAAACTTTGCCTTCTGAAAGACGCCGACATGATCGGTTGCGGATACGTGCAAAAAGGCCCTTCTCCCGCTTCCGTGCGCCTGCAAAATACGTACGCCGAAATGAAAAAAGAAGGCGTGCCTTTTTCCGTCTCCGACCTGCTCGTACGCGGCGCGGATATTCCGGAGGATATTTTACCGAAAGGCAAGAGGCAACAGGCTCTTATGCGGCTTTTACGCGCTTGCGCCGTGGTCGGCTCCCCCTTGACAACGAAAGAAAAACAATTACAATATATAATAAACGATTCAAAAGGATGGTAAAAGAGAGATGGACTGGCATATCGACGATTATAAAGCCGAATTTTTACGCATTTATAACGAAAACATTCACCGCGCCGGCGCGGATAAACTGCTTGAATGGTTGACCAACAAGAGCGACTTCTTTTATGCGCCCGCGTCGACGAAATTCCATTCCAACCGCATGGGCGGACTTTGCGAACACAGCGTCAAGGCCTATTATCGCTTTATTCAAAATCTGCAAAACGAATACGAAGAGAGCGAAGAAGGTTGGGAAGGCGTTCTTTCTCCGGAAAGCGCGGCCATCATCGCTCTTTTGCACGATCTTTGCAAAGTCAATACCTATAAAGTCGACTATCGCAACGTCAAAGTAAACGGCGAATGGGTCCAAAAGCCCTATTACACCACCGAAGACGAATTGCCGTACGGCCACGGAGAAAAATCCGTTTACATGATCAGCGGTTTTATGCGCCTGTCGCGAGAAGAAGCCATGGCCATCAATTGGCATATGGGCGCCTACGACCTGCGCGTGCAGGGTGGAAGTTACGCGCTCAGCGACGCTTTCTATAAGTTCCCCACGGCGCTCCTTTTCCATATCGCCGACGTACAAACCACCTATCTGGACGAAACCGTAGATAAATGATTCGTTTCGATAAAAGAGCCATGACCATTGTCGTAGATTTCAACAAAAAAATCGGACCGTTCAAGCCGCTCAACGCCGTCAATAACGGTCCTTTGCCCTACTCCGACGATCAGACGTGGAGCAACTTCGACGATTATAAAAAAGCTCGGTTTCCTTACGCTCGTACGCACGACGCCTCTTTCTGCGCGCGCTACGGCGGCGAACATACAGTGGACGTCAATTTTATCTTTCCGAATTTCGACGCCGACGAAAACGACCCGAGCTCCTATGATTTTCAACTGACCGACGAATATATAAAAAGTATTCTTTCCGCCGGCGCCGAACCCTTTTTTCGTTTAGGCAGTAAGATCGAACACTGGTCGAAAAAATACAACACCCTGCCTCCCGCCGATTTCGACAAGTGGGCGCGCATCTGCGAACACATCATCGCGCATTACGTCGAAGGTTGGGCGAACGGATTTCGTATGAATATCGCCTATTGGGAGATCTGGAACGAACCGGATATGCGACAGGATCACGAACCGATCGAACGCAAACCCACCTGGGGCGGCACGAAGGCGCAGTTTTTTGCGCTTTATAAAACGGCCGCTTGCCATTTGAAAAACCGTTTTCCGCAACTGAAGATCGGCGGCCCCGCCGTCGCTAACATATTCACTGCCGGGCCGATGAATATCGGTTCGGTCGTTAAACCGTGGATCGAAGAGTTTTTGGCTTTCGTACGAGATAACAACGTTTCGCTCGACTTTTTTTCCTGGCATATCTATACCGAACGGATCTCTTCGATCGAGCGCGCCGCCGAAAAAGCGCGTGAGACGCTGGACAAGTACGGTCTGACCCGAACCGAAAGCGTTTTGAACGAATGGAACTACGCTACGTCTTTTAAAGGCGACGACTTTATTCATTCGATAAAAGCCATTACCGGCGCTCGCGGCGCCGCGTTCTCCGCTGCGGCCATGTGCTACGGTCAAAACTCCTCCATCGACATGATGATGTATTACGACGCCCAGCCCGGCGTTTTCAACGGTCTGTTCGATTTTTATACCATGCGTCCCCTTGTCGGCTACTATCCGTTCTTTATGTATTCCGAACTAAAAGAAACGGGAGACCAAATATACGCGCGTTCGTCCGATAAAGATATCTATGTCCTTGCCGCCGCAGGTGAAAAAAAAGCGGTGATGATCTCTTATTACACTCCGCCTAAGGACAATTCGGAAAAAGCGAAAACGATCGAAATAGAAGGCCTTTGCGGTGTGCCGGAAGTTTATCTTACCGATCGCTACCACGATATGACCGTCATCCGTAATTACCATTACGCCGACGGTAAGCTGACCGTGACGCTACCGCCGCTGTCCGTGCTCTTTATTCGCCTATCATGACCGGACGGTGTTCTATGCGAAATATAATCGATATCGATTTTACTAAAAAAATCGGCCCGATCAAACGTATGAACGCCGTCAATAACGGTCCCCTTCCCATGACGGAAGAATATACCCGCACCAACTTTTTCGATTATAAAGCGTTACGAATCCCTTACGCGCGCACCCACGACGCGGCCTTTTGCGACGCATACGGCGGGAATCATACCGTCGACGTCAACTTTATCTTCCCCGATTTCAACGCCGACGAAAACGACCCGAGATCCTACGACTTTCAACTGACGGACGAATACCTGAAAACTATGATAGACGCCGGAACGGAGCCTTTTTTCCGATTGGGCAGCAAGATCGAGCATTGGTCTAAAAAATACAACACCCTGCCGCCTGCCGACTTCGGCAAGTGGGCGCGCATCTGCGAACATATCATCGCGCACTACGTCGAAGGATGGGCGGACGGATATAGATGGAAGATAGATTATTGGGAGATCTGGAACGAAGCGGACGGCGCCCGTGACGACGCTCCCCCGAGCGCGAAACCATGTTGGGGCGGCACTATGGCAGAGTTCTTCCGCTTTTACGAGATCGTCGCCGTTCATCTCAAAAATCGCTTTCCCAATTTAAAGATCGGCGGCCCGGCCACCTGTTGTCCGGACTATTCTCGCGGTCTCGTCGTCAAATTAACTCCGTGGATCGAAAACTTTTTTAAATACATGTCTTCGCATAAGGTGCCGATCGACTTTTTTTCCTGGCACACCTATACACCTCAGATAGAAAACATCGTCGCTTCTTCCAAGCGCGTCAAGAAGGGTCTTATCAAATACGGATATGATAAAACGGAGAACATCCTGAACGAGTGGAACTATATCGACGGCTGGAGCGGAAACGAGTTTTTTACTACCATTCGATCCATTACAGGGATGAAAGGCGCCGCGTTCATTGCCGGAGCCATGTGCGGCTGTCAAAACGCGCCTCTCGATATGTTAATGTACTACGACGCCCGTCCGAGCGTCTTCAACGGTATGTTCGACTATTACACGCAGAAACCGCTTAAAGGATATTATCCCTTTTTGATCTTCTCTAAATTGGTCGAAATGGGCAAGCAGGTCGACGTTACTTGCCACGATCGTCACCTTTACGTCCTTGCCGCCGCAGGTAACGGCAAAAAAGGCGTCATGATCTCCTATTACCCTTCCCCGCTTATTTACCGTCCTACCCAGCGGAAAGAGGGTGCGCCCGATAAAAAAATAACCATCCGCTTCGACGGGGAAGATCCGAAAGTCTACTTGCTCGACGAGTATAACGATCTGACCGAAACGAATCTTTATACCTTCCGAGAAAACAAACTTACCGTCACAATGAAACCTCTTTCCGTTCTGTATATCGA
>CACXDF010000049.1 GCA_902766325.1 uncultured Eubacteriales bacterium
AAAAGTCAAACTCAAAAAGCCGATCGAAAAAGGCGTGATCGCGCGTCCCGTCGCTCGCTTTTCCGTGTTCTCGCGTATCGTCCTCGTCGTGATAGCGCTCGGACTCTTCGTGCCGTGCTACATCGCGCAATCCAAAGTACCGTTCAGCTATCTGGAATTGTACGAAAAAGAGAATAAGACCGAAGAACAGATTTTGTCCAACGAACTGGGCAATCAGATCATCGTGGCCGTTCCGCTCGAAATGCAAAAAGAAGGCGCCACTCATAAGGACTTTGCCGCTGCGATCGAAAATGCGGGCAAAGGACGTATCAGCAGCGTCATAAGCGCCTTTACCGCCCTCAACGCGGAAGAGAAATACGTCAAACTTTTGCTCGACCGCAGCGTCAGCGGGAGCGGAAACCTGTCCGAACTCGCCGCGTATATGCCCTTACTCGGTCTTGAGGAGGAAGAAACGGAAAAATTGACCGATATGGTCGATAAACTGCAAAAAATATTGTCGGAGATCGACACCGACTCCATCGAATCCTATTTCTCCCGCGTGGACGATAAGTGGTATACCCTCTACACCATCAGTATGAACGGGAACGCCGAAGACGAAGAGGCGAGGGCGATCTACGCCGATATAGAAAGCCTGTGCGATAAGTATTTCGGAAAAAACACGACGCACGCCATCGGCACCGTGATATCGGGGTATGAAATGAACCAAATCACCCCGGGAGACTTCTTGCGCGTCACCCTCGTTTCGGCCGCCGTCATTTTCCTGATCGTCAGTATCCTTTTACGTAACCCGCTCAAGAGCTTTTTGATCGTCGCCGTTATAGAACTGGGCATCTGGATCAATCTTGCTTTCTCTTATCTTGCCGGCGAAGCCGTCAACTTTATCGTATACGTCATCATCAGCTCGGTAGAACTGGGCTGCACGGTAGACTACGCCATTTTGTTTGCCAACACTTTCGAACGCAACAGGAAGGATTGTAAAACGGGTAAAGAATGCGCCGTGCTCTCGGCTACGCAGTCAATGCCGGCTATCTTTACCGGCGCTCTCCTTATTTCTTCCGTCTGCTTCGGTATGTACCTTATCAGCAGTAATATCGTTATACGCCAGCTCGTGGGCGTGCTCGCGCGCGGCGCCGCCGTCAGTTTCGTGTTGGTCGTCTTTTTGATCACCGCCGTATGGAGCTTTTTCCCCGCCAAGAAAAAGGTCGTCGATTACGCCGCGAAAATGAAGAATATCCAGGCTAAATTAGGCGAAGAAGAGCCGACTGCGCAGCCCGCTTCGGAAGAAAAGAAGCCGGAGCCCGCGCCGAAAAAAACGGAGCAAAAAACGCAGAACGCAAATCCGAAAAACAAAAAGAAAAAATAAATTCCGGGAAAAACTGTTTACAATCGGACGAAAATATTCTATAATTAGTTAACGGTCGAAGAAATTTGACCGTTATTCTTTTTTATTGGGAGAAAAATATGGAAAGATTGGTTGGTACCGTATCAAGAGGGATCCGCGCCCCCATCATCAGAGAGGGCGATAACATCGTAGACATCGTGGTCGACAGCGTCCTTGCCGCAAGTAAGAGCGAAGGCTTTTCGTTCCACGACAGAGACGTCATCGGCGTGACCGAAGCCGTCGTGGCTCGCGCGCAGGGTAACTACGCCACCGTCTCCGATATCGCGAAAGACGTCAAAGGTAAGTTCGGCGACAAAACGGTGGGCGTTATTTTTCCCATCCTCAGCCGTAACCGCTTCGCTATCTGCCTGAAGGGCATCGCTTCCGGTCTGAAAAAGATCGTCCTTATGCTCAGTTATCCTTCCGACGAAGTCGGTAACCATCTCGTAAGCCTGGACGACCTCGACGCGCATAACGTCAATCCTTGGACGGACGTCCTTGACGAAAAGACCTACCGCGATATGTTCGGATATAAAAAGCACACTTTCACCGGGGTCGATTACGTCGAATATTATAAAGAACTCATCACGTCCGTCGGTTGCGACGTGGAGATTGTCTTTGCCAACGATTGCCGCGCCGTTCTTAAATACGCGAAAAACGTCATCAACTGCGATATTCATACCCGCGTCCGCACCAAGCGTCTTTTGTACGCCGCCGGAGCCGAAAAGGTCTGTTCGCTCGACGATATCATGACCGAATCGATAGACGGCAGCGGCTATAACGAGAACTTCGGTCTGCTCGGCAGCAATAAGGCCACCGAAGAAAAGATCAAACTCTTCCCGCGTGAATGCCAGCCCGTCGTCGACGCCATCTGCGCCAAGATGAAAGAAGCCACCGGTAAGAATATCGAAGTCATGATCTACGGCGACGGCGCCTTTAAAGACCCCGTCGGTAAGATCTGGGAACTCGCGGACCCCGTCGTTTCTCCCGCCTATACCGCGGGATTGGAAGGGCAACCCAACGAACTGAAACTGAAGTACCTCGCCGATAACGACTTTAAAGATCTTTCCGGCGAAGAACTGAAAAAAGCCATCAGCGAACGCATCCGCAACAAGGGCACCGACAGCCTGGTAGGCAATATGGCGTCTCAGGGCACCACTCCCCGTCGTCTGACCGACTTGATCGGCTCTTTGTGCGACCTCACCAGCGGCAGCGGCGATAAGGGCACCCCCATCATTCTCGTTCAGGGCTATTTTGACAATTACACGAAATAAATTATTACGGAATAAAAATAAAAAGCGCGACTCGTCTTTCGGGCCGCGCTTTTTTTATCGACTTAAATATGTTTTCAGATCTCGTCGTTAAAGAGTTTCGTTAAAAAGTCGATCAATCGCTTATTGACTTCTTTGGACGCTTTCGACAGCCAGGTGAGTGAGAAAGTATGGTTGTCGAGGAATTTTTTTGCGCCGTAATGCTCTTCGTATACGCCCAGTTCGTTCAACTTTTTGACCAGAGCCTCGCCCTGTCCGCCGCACAGAAGGTCCTGTTCCGAATAAATGACCATCGTTTTGGGGAACTTGTCGGTGACGTAGTAAATCGGGTTTACCGCGTCTTTATAATCGTAAGAATCGAATTCTTTGGTCGTGATACCGGAAAAATCTCTACAGACTTGGTCGGTCAGATTAAAGATGATCTTCGCGCCGAGCGCCAACTGGATATCATAGATGCCGCAGTTGAGCACCGCGCCGGCAAAGCGTCCTTTCATGGGTATTTTGCAGGCGTCCTGCAAGGGCTTGCAGTCGTTATAGACGGCTAAAGCGGAAGAATAATAACCGCCGGCGCTGTCGCCCGTCACGACCATTTTTTCCGGATCGAGGTTGTATTTTTCGGCGTTGTCCACGACCCAGTTAAAGGCTTTTACCAAATGAATGACCGGATCGGGGAAGGTGACGTCGGGTCCCAAGCCGTAGTTGACGTTAAAGACGTACGCTCCCGTTTTTTGTGCGTACCAGTTACAGAGAACGGTGCGGTACTTTTTGTCGCCCGCGGAAAAACCGCCTCCGTGGATCTCGAAAATAACGGGGTACTTTCCGCTCGCTCTTTCTACGTGATAAGCGTCGAGTTTATATTCCGGCGCCGATTCGTCGAAGACGATATTCTCTTCGCAAATCACTCCTTCGGAATACTTTTTTAATAGTTTTTTCGGATTCTGCGGATGTTTAAAAATAACGTCTACCGCAAGAAACAGGAACTTGCTGAAACTCATTTTGCCCATTTTTTCATTCTCCTAAAAAGTTCTAAACTTAAGTATAGTCTTTTTCGAGCGAAATTGCAAGGGGAGAATCCCGTATTTTTGCGCCATCGAACGGGAAAAATCGATATCGAAAAAATAATTGCCCAAAAAATACTTAATAGTGGTTGAATTAAATTTACGAATGTGGTATTATGTTTTATAACTGCGAGTATGTACGCATACGCGCGTGTGAGAAGAAATACTACATATAGGTGGTTACAATGAAAAAGAAGTTTTTGGCAGTTTTCACATTTATGATGCTCCTGATCTTTGCTTCCGCTTTCGTTGCCTGTACCGACTACACCAAGCCGGAAGACGAAAAAGAAGCCGAAAAGACCAAAGTATCGTACGAACAGGTCTTAAAGAACGGGACCTTCTACGACGTATCTTCGACCAATAAGGACGACGTGTACGACTCGATCACAAACTGGACGGTCAGCACGGCCGGTTTGTCCGCTCCCAGCGGCGGCAGTAACCTGAGCACGGGCGTCTTTGCGGGCGCGCTCGATCTGACAGCGAGCGGTTTAACGAATATTCTGAATTCTTACTCGATCGACAAGAGCGAGGTCGAATTCAACGAAGACGGCAGCGAAAAATCTCTTGCCGAGCCCATCGCCTTCGCCAATCCCGGCGTCGATCCCAAGACTCCCCAAACGGATAAAAAAGACGACGACGGCAACGTGATCGAAGGCCAAAAGGTCAATCAGGATAACAACGCTTTCCTGCTCGCATCGAAAAAAACTTCCGGCAGTATCTACCTCAAGAGCGGCACCGTCACTTTGGAAAAAAACAGCGTATATCGTTTCAGCTTTTCCGTTTGCAGTAAAATAGAGAACCAAGCGTCCGGCGCTTTCGTCTTTATCCGCGGCGATATGGAAAAAGAATATCTTGCGATCAATACCGGCAACGACTGGCAAACCTATACTTTTTATATCGAAACCAACAGAACCGCCGATATGTCCGTCACGGTCGAACTGTGGCTCGGTTACGGACCCGTCAAGTCCACCTCTTCGACGGGCAACGATAAGTACGCCACCCGCGGCTTCGCTATGTTCGACAACGTGATCTTCACTAAGTTGGTCGGCGAAGTAAAGAACGAACAGACGGAGGCCCTTTTCGCTACGGATTACGAAAATTACGATCCGAATGAGACCATCCATAATAACTTCCGCGTTTTTGCCGAAAACCGTGACGACGTCTATTCCGCCTATTATCTCAAGGACGCCGATCTCGCCAACAGATCGCACATGACGTCCACTTCTTATTTTACCGAGTCTTCCGGTAACAGAAAATACTTCTACGAGTTCCGCGATTATACCTCGTCCAACACTTCTTCCTCCTATTGGAGCAAGATGAGCGACTTTACCGCCGGTTCCGAATACTACGGTATCGTCGATCCCGCCAAGTTGTTTAAGGCCGATAAAACGGTTAACTATTCCAACATGAGCGGAAAGTTCATGACCTATGACGATTGGAACGAAAAAGTAATGGAAGACGCTTTTAAAAATCGTCCGGAAACTTACGTTATCATGATCTATAACAATACGCTCGGCGCGAGCGGCTTTACCACCGCCGACGCGAATTCCGTTCTGATCGATGCCAATAAGTGCTACGAGATCAGCGTTTGGGCGTACGTTTGGACCACCGAATACGAAAAAGAAAAGACTTATTTGGGCGATCAGGCGGGTGCTGATTTTAAGTCCATCCTGCCCGCTTATTCCGGCAGCGTCAAGAAGCCGGCCGAAAAGGTAGATCCTCTCGGCACGACGAACACGTATACCGCCGCCGAAAAGAACGTCTATCGCGCTTTCCGGAAATACAGCGAAGAAAACAGTTCCAGCGTTCTGAAGACGGCCGAGATCGACGGAGCCCAGACGGATATCAATTATTTTGAAGAACTGAACGCCGACGAAAAGGCCGAACTCGGTACCTTCGGCGCAAGCGATATCAATTCTTTCATCGCATCTTTCAAAAACAGGACTTTGCCCGCTCCCGATGCCGATAAAAAGTATTACGATCAGATCATCATCGCCATCAGAGAGTGGTTGAGAAGCGCGACCATGAACAATACTTTCGGATTATCCGCCGACGACGTTAAGGATACCGACACGGTCACGCCGGAAGCCTTCTTGTATACCTATTTATATTACAGCTTCCTCGGAGCCGGCTCTATCGTGACGAGCCCCGCTTATAATCAAGCGACTTTGATCGATCTCGGCTTTACCTCCGACTTCTTAAGAAAAGCCTATCTGTACGAACGCACGAACAACATTGCTTCCATGAAAAAGATGGTCGACGCTGTGAAAAAGTACGAGGCCGATCTTGATCAATACAACAAGGATCTTGACGAATACAATAAAGCCGTCGATCTCTATAAGACCGAATGCGAAACCTGGCTCAACGCCAACAAAAAGACGATCGACAATGAAGAAGTGTCCATCCCGCACGCTACCTTCCGCGTCAGCGGCGCCGGCGAAGAATTCGACGCCGTTACCGATCGTATCGACAAATGGCAAAAATTGACCTTATACATTCGCGGTAATCAGCTTTCTTCCCGTTCGGTTTCTCTCAGCCTTATTTTCGGCGAAAACGATGCCGCCACGAAGAAGATGATCGGCGGCGTGTTCTTCGATAACGTCGAGATCAAAGAAGTAGAATACAGTGGTAGCGTCGCATGGCATACCTTGTCCGAGCTTTCTTCCGAAAAAGATATTTCTTTCGGCGGAATGGTTTCTGCGATCGATCCCGTTACGGAAGAGTCCGTAATGCCCGACGTAGCCGATTGGAAGGCCGAAAAGGCCGCCGATACGGCTGAGGGCGACAACACGAAGATCAACGTTTATGCAGAAGAAGACGATTCTTTGCAGACCATCGTCATCAAGGACGTCGGTTCTTACGATTCTTATAAATTAGTTTACGAACATACCGAGGCAACGGCAAGTTCGCTCGTGTACGACGTAAGCGACGTTAACAAATTGGTCAAGATCCTGCCCAATAAGTATTATCGCTTCGCGTTCCAAGTCAAGACCGTAGACGTGGACGGCGGCGTCAATATTACTTTATTGAAAAAACAGGATGGGGATAAAGAATTCTCCGATTTCTCTACTGCTGTTTCCGGTTACGTCAGCGAAGATTGGACCGAGGTCGTTTACTATATCCGCGGCGCAAAAGACAGCGTTTGGTATCTTAGTTTGGAATTCGCGATGAACCACGGTACCCGTTGGGATACCTATTCGTTTGTGCAAGGCAAGACCGAACTTGCTTCGTTCAACTGCATCGAGATCACCAAGAGCGAGTATGACAGCCACAAGACGGGCGACAAGATCGTCGACAGTCTCTCTCTCGATAACGTTACCTACGACGTCGACGGCGGTAAGATCAAAAACGCTTCTTACAGCTCTGTCGACTATGCAAATATCAAAGATCGCGATTATGATGAGAACGGCATTAAAGAAAACAGTATCGTACCCGTTCAGAGTTGGACTGCCGGTACCGTTTATCATAACTCTTTCGACGCGCCCGTTGTGACCCGCGAGAATGATACCATTAAGTGGGATCGTCCGACCGGATACGGCAGCGACGGACAGCGTATCAATGATACCGAAGCTATCGTTTATGAGATCTGGGGTAAGTACAGCGACGATAACAATAAAGAAAAGACCGTACTGCTCGCCAAGATGGATGCTACTACCGAACTGCATAACCACTTTGATCTGGATTCTTTGGCCGGTTACGCCACTTGGCGCGACTGCTCCGTTTCGGTCAAGGCGGTCAGCGAAAACGCCGTTTCCGCTCTTTCGTCCGTCGTGACTATCAGCAACGGAGGCACGACCGTTCCCACCGAGATCGAAGGCGAAAAGACTGTTCGTACGGGCGCGAGAAAAGTAAAGGATAGCGATTATGTCGGTTCCGATTACGTATCCGCGTACGACTATCTGTATACGATCGAATCCGATTATCAAGCGGCCGTTGCGGTAACGTCTACATCCGCTTCTCTCTCCGCTAACTCCTTCTATAAGTTCAGCGTTTGGGTCAAGACGGGCGCGGGTGCTAAAGCGAGCATTGCTTTGACCGGCACGGGCGGCTCCGTAGAAGCCAACCTGACGACGGACGGCGTAATCGGCTACAGCAATATTTCTACCGACGGAAAGTGGGAAGAATACGTGATTTACGTCAAGACCGGTAACTTCACCGTATCTCCCGCTATCAACCTCTGTTTGGGTAATCCTTACGGCAAATCGCATAAGGTCGATCTGAACGAAGCCGACGGCAAAACCTATTATGTGGCCGATGATCTCGTTAAGGGCGCCGTTTATTTCGACGTCGTTCGCGTAACGGAGATCAAAGAAGAAGAATATAACACGGCCGAAGAACGTATCGCCGATAACAACGGTCTTTTGAAAGAAGAAGATAAGCTCTTGTATAAGGGTACGACCACGCACGCGTATTCCATTCGTTATACCATCGACTCCTTCGACAGTTCGGAAAAACCGTCCAAGGATGCCGATAAGTACGGCAATAAACCCAATAACTACACTCAAAGTAACGGCGACAACGTAGAGACTGCCGACGCTACTTATACCAATATGGCGTACGGTATTTACGACGCCAACGTCGACGCGTCCGACGAAGATATGTATTCCGCTTTGTCTTATCTGTATGGCAACGGCGAAGACAAATTGGTATTCAATAAGGTGTTTGGTTTCGCCAAGGACTTTACCGACGCCGAGTGGCGCGAATTCTTGAAAGAATTCACCGCTCTTTACAACGACGAGTTGCTGAAAGCGGGCGGAAACAACGTTATGATCCTCAGCAACAAACTGGCTTCCGGTATTGCTCAGATCTATAAACTCGATTCTTCTTATAAGGTGTCCATCGCCGGCGGTTCTTACTACAAGTTGACCTTCGCGGCAAACACCTTGCTTGCCAGACCCAAATTTGATAAGGTTATCGTTCCGAAAGAAGATCAAACGGCGTGGTCGACCAAGAAGTCGAACTACTATGTCAAGAGCGGATCCAAGTATATTATTCCGACCGCCGATTATAATCAGAGCACCGATTATTACCAGGTCACATACGTCTACGACGATAGCTTTGGCGAATTGCGTTTTGCTTCCGGAGAAAAGGACGCTACCGATCTGAAGATGCCCATCAGTTCTTATAATAAGGTAAAGAACGACGACGGGACCGAAACCGAGACTCTGTACGGAAATAAGACCTATACGCTGTATATCTATAACCCGTCTTCCTCCGCTAAGGACGCCAGCTGGAACTTCTATCTCGGCGACGGCAATTCGATCAAAGATAACGCCTACAATAAGTTGTACGTCGGTATGATGGCCGTCGACCTTATCTCGATGGAAAAGATCGACGAAAACGCTTATAAGGCGGGCATCGAAGGCAAGTACGACGCCGAAGGCAAACTGATCGACGAACGCTCCAACGTTCTCAGATACGAATATGCCGAAGATGAGAAGACGGATAATAAAGATAACGAGGGCGAAAAGGATACCGAGACGACTCCCGAGGAGAAGAAAGACTTCTGGAAGAGATTGATCGAAGACGACTACTTCTGGCTGTATATCTCCAGCGTTGTTCTTGCCGTCGTTATCATTATCGTCGTGATCGTCGTTCTTGTTCGTACCTACAAGAAGAAGCATCCGAAGAAGGTCGTCGGCGAAAACAACGTCAAGACCATCAAGGACTTTAAAGACGTAGTCGAGCCGGAAGCGCAGGAAAAAGAAGAAGCGCTCGAAGCCGACGAATACGTCGACGAGATCAAGAGACCGGTCGTGCAACAGCGCGTCCTGCCCAAAAAGAACAAGAAGAAAAAGAAGTAATTCTTTTTCCGAAAAACGTTCGGATGATCAACTGATCTTTTTAAGCCGCTTTCCTTTGTGAGAGCGGCTTTTTTTACAGACTGACAGAAAGCCGTTTATATCGATGAGACCGGCGGTAAAGGAAAGCAAGAGATATACGCAGGCGGCGCAGAGGGCTGAAAAGAGTAAGGTAGGAAAAAGCGCTACGCCGGATAGCATGGGTAAAAAGCTTGCGGTAAAAAGAGCCGCGACGGCGGCAAAAGACAGTCCGCAAAAAAGGTATCGTATCGTCGAGCGTCCCCAACCGGTGGCTTTATGTAAAAAGAAACAGTTGAAAGAGGCGTCGATCGCGAAGGATGCGGCCGTTGCCACGGCCACGCTGTAAACGCCTAAATAACGGGGCAAAACGGCGATGAGGATGAGCATGACGACGTTGCCGATAAGATAGCTGAAGAAGGCTTGTTTTTCTTTACCGATGGAGTTGAGGGTGCTTTGCGACATCTGCGACAGGCACATCGGCATCATGGACAGCGTGGCGAAAGAAAGATACCGTCCGCTCAATTTATCGCCGTATAAAAGGAGCGTTATTTTTTCGCCGAGGAAGGAATACAGAGCAATAAAGAGTCCGCAGATCAGTAAAGAAATATTAATGCCGAAAGAAAGACGGCGGTTTAACAGATCATAATTTTTTTTGACGGCCAGCGCGCTGATATCGGGCAGGAGCACGACCGCTATGCTGCCCGTTACGGTGGACGGTACGAAGAGGAGCGGATTGGCCATACCTGTTACCCGTCCGAAGGCTTCCGTCGCTTCGGTAGGCGTCAGACCGGTCTTTACCAGTTCCGCCGGCAAAACGATGGCAAGAAGGGTCGCAAAGACGCTGGCCGACAGTCGCATCGCCGTGACGGGTAAAGCGGGCGATAAAACCGATTTCGGCGGCGCGGGTTTTTGCAACGTTCCGCCTTTTATAAAGAAAACGGATAAAAGGACGATCGCAACGATGATATCGCTGACGGTAAAGGCATACGCGATAGCCGTCGCGCCCGTTATTGCGCCGAATACGCCGCCTAAGAACAAAAGGCCGAAAACAATGCGCAGAACTTCTTCCAGCGTTTCCGTAAAGGAAAACGCGGCGAACATTTTCTTTCCCCAAAACCATCCTCTGACTACGCAATAGACGGCCGTGGAAAGTAGGGCGGGAACCATGATCAGGAAGACCGGATAAGCAAGCGGATCGGAGAAGAGGAAGGATAACTTCTCACCGAAAAACAGTAAGACGGCGGTTACGAACGACGCTGCCGATAAAGAAGATATAAGGGCAGTCGTGAAGATGGAAAAGTTGTTTTTTTGTCCCAAAGCGTCCGCTTCCGCTACTTTTCTGCTCAAAATAAGAGGGATGCCGGACGAAGCAAGAGAAGCAAAAAGCAGAAATACGGACAAAGCTATCTGATACAAGCCGAGCGCCTCCGCGCCTAACGCGCGCGACAAATAGACCTTGAAAAGGAAAGATATCAGTCTTGTAAAAACGCCGAAGAGAGTGACGGTCGCCACCGCTCCGGCTTTCGGGAAACGTTTTTTCATCTTCAATATTGATATGTCGAAAAAATCCATTCATGAGTGCCTTTTGTCGCTTGACGAATGAAAAAGAAAATGATAGGATAATAGCGCAGAGTAGGTTTGGCGCGTTAAGTGTTGCAGAATGGGATGTCGTCTGCAAACGAAAACAAAATTGTTGCGGTGCCAAGCCGCGTCCGTTGCGAATAGGATATACGTTCGTCCCGGACCTCCGCTTACAGGAGGTTTTTTTATGGAAAAAAATGATTTGACTAACTCGGAAGATGTTTGTTCCGAGTCTTTATCGTCCGAAGATCCGGTCGAAGAACCGGATTTCCCCGAAGAAGAAACACCCGCGCGGGAACAAGATGAATTCCCTAAAATGGTTCGACCGCGTAAAAGAATAAAAGGGCTTTCCGTAAAGACGATCTGCTATTGCGCCGTGCTCGTTGCGCTCAGCGTGATCGCGAATACTTTTACGGTGTACATGAACTTTTCCGGAAGCAACGCCCTTTCTTTTACTTATACCGTATGCTTTCTTGCGGGCGCCTTTTTCGGCCCGTTCGCCGGCTTCATCGTAGGCGCCTGCGGCGATCTGATCGGCTGGCTCATCAATCCGGCCGGAGGCTCTTTCAATCCGCTGCTTACCCTTACTTCCGGTTTGCTCGGTTTGATCCCCGGCGTTATCTTTATGCTCAGAAATAACTTTTCTTCCCGTAAGAAGATACCCCTTAAATTTATGCCCGTATGGACGATAATCGCTTTCGTTGCGGTCTGGCTCGTCTGTACGAATGCCAACACTTTGATCATGTATTATTTTTACATTGCCGGCTTCAGCAAGAAGTATACTTCGTTCTGGCCGTACTATATTTATCGCATTCCGTTCCAGACGCTCTTTTGGGCGATCAATCTCGTTTTGTCGATCGCATTGGTCGTTCCTCTCAAAAAGATACTTAAATTGTAGCGTCGGATACAAATAAGTCATATTTCTTTATTTTTCGGCAGCGTAACGGCTGTCGATTTTTTTGCAAAAAAACGTAAAAAAATTCAAAATTGGGTATTGCAATATTCGTTCGTGTTTGTTATACTAAAAACAAGTATAGGGATTGTAATATTTTTATATACTAAATAATTATCGGAGTTTTGCCGTTATGATATATACGTTTTCGAATGAGTTGCGCCAAAACGCGCAATGGGGTAAGGGCCTTTGTTTTGCCCGTTCCTATTTTGTTCCGTTCTCCGGAAAAGACCTGTGCTCGGCCACCGCTCCGGAAAAGGAAGTCTCCGCGAGCGATCGTGTTTTCAGTCTGAGCGGCGGTTGGGATTTCTTCCTTGACGACGGTAAAGCGACGTCGCTTAATACCGATCTCGTCGATTGGACGCCGACCGAAGTTCCTTCTTATTGGCAGGCCGAAGACGGATCCGAAAGTTGTTTTTTGACCGGCCGTAAAAATCGAAAGCCGTTGCCGCGCGGGATATACCGCACCTCTTTTTCCGTCTATGACGAAAAGGCGACGCACTTTATTTCTTTCACGCGCGTCGGCGGCGCGTTCGACGTATACGTTAACGGTTCTTTCTGCGGTCATTCCATGACGGGCGAAGGAGAGTTCGACGTTACGCCGACTTTGAAAGCGGGCGAAAACGAACTTCTCGTCGTCGTCTCGAAGTACAGCGCGGCGGATCTTTTTTTCTGCGGCGGCAAAAAGTATCACGGTATCATCGGCGACGTGCTTTTGTCCGTTCATCCGGCCGCTTCTCTCGTTGATTATTCTTTCACGCCTTGTTTCGATTCCGTCGCATACCGCGGCAAGCTGTCTCTCGCGTTCATCGCGAAAGAAGATTTCCGTACCAAGATCAGTCTTTGCGACGGCGAAAAAGTGCTTCAGGTCAGAGAGCCTTCCGGAAAAGAACAGACGGTGGAATTCCGCGATCTGTTCCGCGCTTATACGCCTGAAGATCCGTATTTGTACGATATCTACGTTCAGGTCTTTATCGGCGACAAAGAGGTCGAGTGCACCCGTCTCAGGGTCGGCTTTTTCGATCGGAAGACGGACGGCGCTTTTTCTTACTGCGAAAAACCCTATAAGATCATGGCGGCGGACTATCGCGGTTACGTCGGCAAGGACGGCAGGATCCTTACGCGCGACGATTACGTCAAAGATCTCGAACTCATTAAAAAATGTCATTTGAACGCCGTTCGCGTCGTCACGCCCGTCGAGCCGGAGTTTATCAGGCTTTGCTCGGAAAAAGGCGTTTTGGTCGTCGGCGGATTCGGTTTCGATCTGTCCGGTTTGCCGAGTAAAGGCGAAAAAGAAAGGGAAGAGTATTATGCGAGCGAAGAGGCGGTGGACTTCGTTAAAGAAGTTTGTTTGACCCGCGCTATGCGCGATCGCAGCGCTCCCGCTCTCGTCGGTTTTTCCTTCCCGGATTTTTGCGATAAAAAATGCTTTTCGACCGTTGCTTCCGCCATCGATCTCCCGTCGCTGTTCGTTTTGTACGGCGGCAATGCGGACGGGTGCGTGCGTCTTGTCGGGACTTCTTCCGTCGCTACGGCCGCAAGAATGGCCGACGGTGAAAACGGTGCGTTTTTCTCCTTTAAAGCGGGCGTCGGCGGCAAGCGCCTTTCTTCGATGTTCCGATTCGCGGAACAGACTCGCGGCGCTTTCGGCTTTACGGTAAAAGAATTCCGTCCCGGTCTCTTCGACGAGGAGAACAAGGCGACGGACGGCGCCGTCTTTTGTAAGTATTATCTGCGGCCTTTACGTTCTTCCTTGCGAGAAAACCGTTTCCTTGACGTCTATAATACGTCGTACTTTGCGGCTTCTTCCGGGTATTTGAACGTTATTCTCCGTTCTCCCTCGGGAGAGTCGATCGCGCGTCGTTTTTCGGCGGAGATCGCTCCGAGAGAGACCCGTACGTATACTTTATCGATCCCCGCGAACGTAACGGCGATCGAGGTCTGCTGTCGCGATAAGGACGGATATCACGTTTCTTCCGAGATCATTCCGATTGACAAAGAGGATACTTTGTCTCCGGCTATCGCCGAGTTGCAATGTAAAAATTATACTTATGCTTTACGTCCGTTCGATACCGTCGCGGAAGAAAACGCACTTCCCGCGAGAGCGCGCTTCTTATGCGCTTCTTCGTCGTCCGTTTGCGACGGCGACGCATCCAAGCAAGACCGTTGCGTATCTTTGAACGGAGAATGGGCTTTCCGCTATCTCGGCAAAGAGCTGCTTCCCGCTTCTTTCGCTTCGGGCGATGGCGAATGGAAGTCGATCGCCGTGCCTTCTTCGTGGGAAGAAGCCGGATACGAAAAATTCTCTTTCGTGCACGGGTACGCGTTCGCCTGTAAAAAGGATAAAAGGAAGATCGGCTTCGACAACAAGAAGTCGGAAAACACGACCGGTATTTACAGAAGGATCGTCAACGTAGCCGATCTGTCCTATCGTTATTTCTTGTATTTCGAGAGCCTGTCCGGCGCGGCGCAGGTCTACGTTAACGGTTCTTACGTCGGTTACTCTTCTTACCGCACGGCCGAGTTCGATCTGACCGACTTCTTGACGGCGGGCGAAAACGAGATCGTCGTGGTTATGAAAAAGTGGAGTAAGAACTCTCTTATTTACGCCGCGAATAATTTTGCCGCGACCGGTTTCCTCGGCGACGTGACTTTGATCAAAACGCCGAAGAGCGGCTTGCGCGATTTGGCGGTGCGTTGTCAAAAAGTCAAAGAAAATCTTGCCGTCGACGTGACCCTTTCTTTCGAGCGCGAGGGCGCGACGGCGATCGTTTGCTTAAAGAAGAACGGCGTCAAGATCGCCGAAGAAGAAAAAGAGATCACCGAAAAGACGCTGTCCTTCCGCTTGGGCGGAAACGTAAGACCTTATTTCGACGAGAGTCCGGAACTCTACGATCTGTACGTGACCGTGGCGGAACGCGGCAACGTGATAGAATGCACCAAGATCAAAACGGGGCTGTATTCGTTCGCTCGGGAGAACGGCGCGTTGCTGTATAACGGCGATCCGCTGAAGATCAGAGCCGTGGTCTATAATCCCGTTTATTCGTCGGCTAAGCGTTTGATGACCGCGACCGATTATAAAAAAGACCTCTTGCTTATCAAGAAGTACGGTTTTAACGCCGTTCAGCCCTCTTTTGTCGCGGGCGACGCGTTCTTGTCCGCTTGTTTGGAACTCGGACTTTACGTTATCTGTCCCGTTCCCGTGCGGGAGGCCTATCCCGTTTGCGACCGCAAGCACGGCTTCGGCGTTTGGTACGACGCGGACTTTATTGCGCGCGTCAAAAAGCAGACCGAAATAGAATACAAGCGTACTTCGCTTTTCAGTAACGTCCTCGGGTACGTCTTTATGCAAGAGGGCGACTTCCCGGCGTTTAAGGCCGCGACCGAAGTTTTGAACGAATTGGGAGCTCCTCTCGTGATCGGCGCTTCCGGTTCGATCTGCGGCCTCGTGTATCCGTCCGTCGATAAACTGACGGAGAAGGTGAGCGAAGGTATGGGCAGAGATATCCTGTATCTGACCGAATACGCGCCTTCTTTCGGCGTCGGTTGTCCGGATGCGTCCAGATACGAAGACGTCATTTCGAGCAGTCCCTGCTGCGTCGGCGGCGCGATGGCGCGTTTTGTCGACGAATTCTTAGACGGAGAGGGCGGAAGAGACGACGGGTTGTTTACCGTCGATCGTAGACCTACTACCGGCGCGGAAAACGTCCAATTCCTTTATCGGAAGATCAAGACCGAATTGCTTTCCGATAATCAGCTTGAGATCGTTAATTTGCACGAGCATAAAGATACTTCAGATTATCTGATGAAACTTTGCGTTGTCCGCGACGGAAAGGTCCTTTCCCGCACCGATCTCGTGGCGACCGTTCCCGCCCGTTCGAGCCGCGTCTTCGACGTCTTTATCGACCATATCGAAGGAGATATGTTCTTGAACGTAGAGTTTTTCGAGAAGAAGAGCGGAGAACTGCTTTATATCGAACAGCATCGTTTGTCTGAAAGAATTCAAAAATTTACTCTCAAGTGCAGTGACAAACTGCGCGTGGACGAATTTCCCGATTATATAGACATCTACTATAACGGCGGTTCGATGCGCCTTGATAAAGAGCTCGGCGCCTTTACAAGGTATACCGTTCGCAATAAAGAAGTGTTAAAAGCAGATCGTCTTGTCGACGGAGGAAACTGCTTTGTCAGTAATATCGAACGTCCGTTCGTCCGTAACGTGATCAGGGGCGATCGTTCCGTCTGGACCCGCTCTTTGCGCGACTTCTCTTGGAATAAGAGCGAAGACGGAACGTACGTCGATATCCTGGTAGAGACCAGTATCAACCGTAAGGGTAAAGAATGCTTCGTTATCCGCGATAAGTATATCGTCGGTTCTTCCGGCAAGGTAGAAGTATTCAGCGTTATCAACACTATGCGTCGGAATATGCCCAACCTCGATTGCTTCGGAAAACAACTTCGTTTGCATAACGCTTTCGGCAACGTGACTTATTATGGTCTCGGCCCGGACAGCACCTACGTGGATATGTGCGGCGGCGCCGTGATGGGTCTGCATTCCATTTGCGTCGACAGAGCGTTCGACGGTATGCGTATCAAGCAGGAATGCGGCAACAGAATGAACGTACATTATGCCGTAGCGCGCGATAAAGCCGGAGACGGTATCGTCTGCATTGCCGAACAAACGCCTTTCCAACTCCGAGTAAGTCCGCTCTCCGATAAAGAGATCGAGCGCGCTTGCCGCGGAGAAGACGTACCGCAGAGCGGCGTTTACGTCGATATCAACGCTTTCGTCGGCGGTTTCGGTTCTAACAGGGGCGAACCCGCAAAAAAATACACTTATATGCCCGTCGAGTACGTACTCCACTTCTCCGTACTGCCCGTCGCCGGCAATAAATAGATCGGAATAAATTATGGAACACGTATCTCTCTACAGACGGTTCAGACCGGGCACCTTCGACGGCGTCATCGGTCAGAATCATATTACCAGAACGCTCATCAATCAGGTTCGTTCGGACAGTATCGGGCACGCCTATCTTTTTACCGGCACGCGAGGCACGGGTAAGACTTCCTGCGCGAAGATTTTCGCGCGCGCGGTCAACTGTCTTTCTCCCGTTAACGGTTCTCCGTGCGGAAAGTGCGAAGTATGTCGCGCGTTGGAGAATCAAAACAACATCGACGTTCTGGAGATCGACGCCGCCTCCAATAACGGCGTGGAAGAGATCCGCGCTTTGCGAGAAAACGTCTATTACAGACCCACGATCGGTAAATACAAAGTTTATATCATTGACGAAGTGCATATGCTCACCACGTCGGCTTTCAACGCGCTCTTGAAGACGTTGGAAGAGCCGCCGGCGCACGTTGTCTTTATTCTTGCCACGACCGAAGTCCATAAGATCCCGCAGACCATTTTGTCCCGGTGCCTGCGCTTTGATTTCAGACTTGTTTCGGAAGAAGAACTGGTCGGTCTTCTGAAAAAGATATTCGACGAATTGGGAGTAGGGTACGAAGTTCCGGCTTTGCACCGCATTGCAACGGCAGGGGAAGGGTCTGTCCGCGATACGCTCAGCGTGGCCGATATGTGTATGTCCTATTGCGGCAACACTATCACTCTCGACGGCACGTTGGAAGTGCTCGGCGCCACCGATTTTGCCGAACTGGACTCTTTATGCGGCGCCATCCTCGACGGAGATTGTTCCGCGGCGCTGTCTCAACTGGATAAACTGCTTACGAGCGGAAGAACTACCGTATATAAGGACCTCGCCAACTATTTCAGCGAACTGATCGCCGTCAAAAACGTTAAAGGATATAAGCCCGGATCGCTTTCGGAAAGCGAGTACGAAATGATGGCGAAGCGTGTAGACCATACCAACTACCGTATTTCCCGATTGATGGATATAATGGCCGAATTGGAAAACAAGATACGTTTTTCCACGCAACCGCGTATTCTGTTGGAAGCGGCGGTGGTGCGCGGATGCGAATTGGTGACCGATCTGAACCTGGACGGTTTGACCGCACGCGTAAAGGAACTGGAAGATAAACTTAAGTCCGTTTGCGACGGCTCCGTGGTCTTGACTCCCGCCCGCCCGCCCCGTCAAGAAGACGTCGCCGCTTCCGAGCGTAAACCGCTCGAAAAAAAGTCTTCCGTCGACGTTTCGACGCTGCTTGCCGAGGTCGGAACGGAAGAGAAAGGAACCAAACAGATTTTTGACGAAAACGCTTTTTCTTCGGTAGATCAGAACGCTGCCGAGATATGGTCGAAGGTCGTTTTGAAATTGAACGATCTGAGAGAGATGTCTCTTTTTATGGCGGCCAACGATATCAAGGAAAAGGCGGTGAAAATAAGCGGAAAAGACTTCATTATCACAACGGCAGACCGCGCTACGATCGCGCTTATCGAGCGGGAAAACAATAAGGCGCTGTTGCGCTCCCTCATCAGCGAAGCGGCGGGAGAAGAATATAACCTTGTCTTCCGTACGCCGGAACCGAAGAAAGCTATTTCCGAAGAAGATAAACTTACGTTGAATCGTCTTTTTAACGGTTCCGTTAAATTCGGGAAATAATTGATCGGATCAATAAAAAACAAGAGCTCCTTTGCCGACGCAAAAGAGCTCTTTTCATTATTATAATAAGGAAAAACTATTCGATCGTTTGATCGTCGTTTTCGGAGCTTTGTTCTTCCGCCGTTTTGGTCGTATCTGCTTTTTGCGGCGCGGTTTTTGCTTTTCTGATGCGGGGCGCCAGTTGACGAACGGACTTATAGATAACGGGGTCGATGACGAGGTTGCTTACGATCTCGATCAAGAAGTTAAGGCCGATAAAAGCGGTGATCAAAAAGACGAAAAGGTTTTTGTCGCCTGCGGCGTCCTTGAAGATATCGGCAAAGAAAATAAAAGAACCGATAATGAAAATACCCGTATTGACGAGCGGGACCGTTACCGCAGCGACGATAGAACCGACAAGGTCGTTCTTTTTTGCGATCAGTTTATGAAAAAGCCCGGCTAAGAATCCGGCGAGAGAGGTTTTGAAGAGGCATACGAAAACCGTCGCCGCGGGGCTGAGCGAAATAAAAGCCAGCGTCGCGGGAGCGAAGATAGTGATAAGTCCGTTGATAAATCCGAGAGCGAGTCCAACCCACGGGCCGTAAAAACAGGCGCCGATAACGATGGGGAAAAGGGCCAGGTTCATATTGACAGCCCCGAATTGGACGTAATTGGTGACAAAACAGAGCGCAACTTCCAACGCGATAAACAGAGCGATGCCGGTGACCTTTCTCGCGTCGAATCTGATCGATTTTTTCATTGAGAGCTTCCTCCTTCCGTAAACTTGCGACGACTTCCGTATTCGGTATGCGAACGGGCGGTCGTCATATATCGTACCGATATTATAACACCCGCGGGCGATATTAGCAAACGTATGCCCCAAAAAAAACTCTAAAGAATCAACGTTTTTTATCGCAATTTTGTTGCTTTTTTATCCTGCTTGTGTTAGAATGTTTGAGCATAAAAAGATATTAGCATAAATAAAGGAGAAAAAAATGCCTATCATCAAATCGCAAAAGAAGCGCGTTCTTATATCCGCCGAAGAAAAAGCTCGTAATAACAGCATCCGCAGCGAAGTCAAGACTGCCGTTAAGAAGTTTGAGACTGCCGTCGCCGAAAACAAGTTGGACGAAGCTGCCGAATTGTTGAAGACCGCCGTATCCGTTATCGACGAAGCCAAGAGAAAGGGCGTATATCATATCAATACCGTTTCTCGTAAAAAGGCGAGACTGTCCAAGATGCTCGACCAGGCTGTCAAAGCAAGCAAGGCTGAGTAATTTTTTTCCGGTAGCATATACGTATTCTTTTCCGCAAAGATCGATTCTTTGCGGTTTTGTTTGTAAAAAATGTTAAAAAAAAGACCTCTTTTCGAGGCCTTTTATTTTTGATCGAGGAAGAACTATTCTTCGTCCTCTTTTTCGCCGAGCATCTTTTCTTTCAAAGTGCCCAGACTTTTATCGTACTGCTCTTTGGTGATGGCGCCCGTCGCAAGGAAGGTGTCGAGCAGTTCTTTTTGCTTCAAAAAGAGTTCTTGATTGTCCATATTCTTACGCCTTTTTCGTATCCGCCGTAAGGAGCATTTTCAGTACCGTTTTGGACGACATAAGCAGCAGTCCGACAATAATGGAAAGCGCTGCGTCGGGCAAGATGTACATTGCGTTATAGGTGATGCTGTACAGGTACGGCGATGTCATATCGTAATAGGACGCGAAGGTACCGAAAGCGAAAACGCCGGACAGGAACGAGGAGAGCAAGCGGAAAGAAGCGGCTATCAGCGCGCCGAGGGTAAAGGTAAGACGCGCGTCCAGCTTGACGCTCCGTAAAATACCCGCGAGACCGATACCCGCAAAAGCGACCGGGTAGTCGAGTAAGAACTGCGCCGGGTGCAGAATAAAAGGATCCTGGATAGCCTGCAATACGCCGTATACGGCGCCGACGATCACGCCTTTTTTGACGCCGAAAGCGTAAGAATAGAGCATGATGGGCAGAAGAGAAGCGAGCGTAATGGCGCCGCCCATGGGCATTTTCAGAATGCGTACGTAGGAGAGCGCGAAGGCGAGCGCGACGGATACGCCGGCATAGGTGATGGACCTGGTATCGAAGTCGGCTTTTCTTTTATCGATAAAGGTAAGACCGATGACGGCGACGATCAATAAGACGGCCGAGATCCACAGCGGAACGGTCTGAACGTCGTCTTCGGTGAGCCAGTTTCTTTCTCCCGGTTCGCCGGTGGAGTAGTAAACGACGAGGCAGACGACTACGGCCACGAGAGCAAGAGTCGCCGCAATCAAAAAGCAGATGCGGAGCGTCTTATTCTTGCTGAGCGCGAAAACGATCGCAGTCGCGAGCGTAACGGCCGCAAAAACGATCATCGGGTACAAACTGAGAGGACTGACGCCGCCGTCTTCCTTGTTGTCGATGCCGGTCAAAACGGCGAAAAGAACGATAGACGTTGCGACGTACGCTCCGCCAAGGATCAAAAAGATCTTACCGACGATCTTGTTTTTACCTTTGGTCAGAAGCACCGTTAAGACGTAGGCCAAAACGATGGCGATGGCCAGCCAAAGCATGACCGTACGCGCCGTACTGGTCGTGTCGGAGAAGTTAGTAAAATATTGCGTGACTTTACCCATAATATACCTCCCGGGTAATAATAATGACTATGTCAAGCGGGGGAAGAACTCGTTCCGAAAAAGAGAAGGGCAAAGAATCGCTTATGCGATCCGTCCGCCGAATAAAAAAACTCCTTTTTCGTAAAAGGAGCCGCAAAAAATATTTTTATTTAATATCGAACGGCTTCCTTTCTTACTGTTACGTAAGCAAGTTCTAAGGGTCTGTTCTCAGGCAAAACGGGTTTGCCACCCCCAGCACGTTTTTTATTGTAGTCGCCGCGCGGCGGCTTGTCAAATGTTTTTATCCAATTTTTTTCAAGTCGAAAACGACCAGAACGGGATAATGATCGGAAGCGAAATTACCTTCTCCCCATTGTTCTTCGTCGTCAGTGATAACTTTATGAACGGTGGGAAGAATATCTCCGCGATAGAAAAAGTAGTCGATATGTCTGTCGATCCTGTCTTCCGGCGGGCCGTAATCATGAAAGGTGCCGATGGTCGTATCGGTACCCACGGTCACGCGGCTGTCTGTCAGCTCGGCCGAGACGGTCGCGTAGTTCGGTTCGGTCGGATCCATGTTGAGATCGCCGCCGAGCACGACGGTGGCGTTCTTTTCCAGACGGGAGAGAAGGACAGGCAGACTTTGCGTCTGCGCCTCGCCGAAGTCGAGATGGGTATTATAGTAATAAAAGTCTTGTCCGAATTCTTTTTCGCGAAGATGTACCCAGGTGCAGATACGGTTATGACCGGCGCCCGGCATGCGCGACTCTACGTCGGGCGTGAGAGATAGCCAGAAGTGTCCGGAGTCGAGCAGATCGAACTTTTCCGTTTTGAAAAAGATGGGACAGGATTCGGGCGATAGGTCGGAAAAACTGATCGAATT
>CACXDF010000050.1 GCA_902766325.1 uncultured Eubacteriales bacterium
AGCGCTCTTTCCGCCGAAACGAGCTTGCCGCGCAGCGTGAATTCCATAATGGACGTATTGCTGAACGCTCTTTCACCCAAACACTCAAGAGAAGAGAGATCGTTGGAAGTCAGTTCCATCTTCATTTTCTTCGATAATCCGCAAAACGCATAATCACCGATGAATTTGAGGGTATCCGGCAAATATACCGAACTGAGTTCGGTACAATCGCAAAACGCATAGTCGCCGATATAGACTAAGGCGGTTTCATTGACGTTCAATCCGAATTCGTATAAAGAAGCGCATCCGTAAAAGGCGTATTGGCCGATCGAAGCCGTTTTTTCCGGCAACGATATCCTCTCGAGAGACTCGCATCCGTAAAAGGCGTAATCTCCGATGGCGGTCACGTCCTTCCCGGAAAAAATCAATTCGGTAAGAGCGACGTCGTTTTCAAACGCTCTGTCGGAAAAGTTGATCAATTTTTTCGGCAAAGTAACGGTCCGCATCTTTATGCAGTCGGCGAAAGCGCCGCTGAGAACGGTATTTAAAGCGGATTCTTCGCCGAAAGATACGTTCTCCAATTTTTCGCACCCGCGGAAGCAGTCCTTCCCTATGGTCGCGACCGAATCGGAGAAGGAAACGGAAACAAGGTTCTTATTGCCGCGAAAAGCGTTATCGGATATCTGCGTAACACCCGCGGGTATAACGAAGGCGTCTTGTCCGCAAAGAGGATAATAATAGAGGATCCTGCCGTTGGAGGAATAAACGGCGCCGTCGACGGCGTTGAAGTTTCCGCCGGCATATACGCGGATATCGGCAAGGCCGCTTTCTTCAAAGGAAAGATAATTGATACCGGTCATCACGGACGGAAGAAGCAGTCGTTCCAGATCTTTGCACCGGAAAAACACGTAAGAACCGATCTCCGATAAAACGGAACCGGAGCCGACCGAAAAGTCGGTCAAAGCCATATCCGTTTCATACCACGTTTCGTTTTGCCAAAGAGCGGGGAGGTTCGCTTTTACTTCAGCGCTTATTTTTTCTCCCGTTTTACGTAACGTCAAACCGGAAAAGGCATAATCGTCCACGACCGTAACGCGGTCGGTCAGATCGAACGACGTAAGCGACGCACACCCGGCAAAAGCGCCCCTGCCGATATAGGACAGATCGGTCCCGCGGCTCACGACTTTTTTAAGCGCGGCGCAATCGGAAAACGCCCAAGCGCCGATCGACCTTAATCCTTTGGGCAGATAGACGGTTGTCAGAGCCGTCGACTTAAAGACACGCAAAGAAGAAACGCTTCTGCCGCCGTTATCCGCATAACCGATGGCAGTGACGGTTTTACCGCCGATGCGCTCCGGTATGCCGATCTCCTGCTGATACATTCCTTCGGCGGTCAATCCGGTGATCACGACGCTCGTAACGCCGCTTTGCGTTTCTTCACGATAAATAAGATAATCCGTACTGTCGGGTACGGAACGGAACTGCGCATAATACCTGACGTCGGAAGAAGAAATCTTCGTCGGCAAAGAAGCGACGACGTCACCGGTTTCTCTCAAGCTCCAACCGACGAAATAGCTGTTCTCGGCGGCGATGGGGGCTTCCGGTTGTTCGATCGTCGTCCCGGTCTCTCCGCTGTAATAGGCATAACGCTCGCCCGACACGATGTATTCCACCGAAAAAGTGTCCGGCTCGTCAACGGACGATCTTTTTTTCGCCAAAACGGCCATGCCTCTCGTTACGGGAAAAGTTTCGTATTCCCAATAATACTCCGGATAATCGTCTAACGAAGGATAATCCGACGCGACGATCGAATCGCCCGGATAACATTTTTTGGTGGCGATCGTTCTGTTATCCACACGGAAAGAAATAGTATAATAAATCTCTTCCCACGATGCGTAAAAGGTGGTACTCTCCGCAGGGTATTTATCTTTCGGTAAAGGATCGGGAACGGCTTCCGTTAAGGATTCGTCGAAAAACCAACCTTTAAAAACGTAATTTTCGCGAGTCGTTTCGGGCAGGTCGAGCGACTCCGCCTCCTGATCGAGCGTGATCGTTTTGCATTTGGATCCGCCTTGCGCGTCAAAAGATATCTTGATCGTTTGCGTCCCGTTGCAAGAAGCAAGCATGGCAAAAAGCATCGTTATCAAACAGATAAGAAAGAATGCTTTTTTCTTCATGCCGGGTCTCCTTACTTCACGCGCATACGCGTGAAAACATTTGCTCATAGTATATAATACTATGCGCATACGTTTTTGTCAATAAGGCTTATCCGTTTAAGGTTACGTAAACGGATCTTTTTCGACGCGGATCATTTACAGAAATCCACGACCGTGTCCGTCCCCGTTTCGTTCAGACGCGTAACGGAAAACTCCGCGCAAAGTTCTTTGAATTCATCCTTTAAAAGAGCAAGTTCTTCTTGCGTTCCGTATTCCGATTTAATGGATACGTACAACAGACACAAACGCTCGAAACGAAGCCTTTTTAAATATGTTTCGTCTCCTCCGCAGGCTTCGACCGCCTCGCTGAGAAGCGAATAATATTCTTCCGTCATTCGAGAAGACAGATACCCTTCCTGATGATGTTTACTAAGAAGCGTCGGTTCGTCGTAGACCCATAGTTTGCCCGTAAGAGACTCTTGCATTCTGCGATACATGCGGATCATGAACGGCGCGGCGTCCTTGCCGAAATAGAGGGTCATAAACTTATTGATAAACTCCGTTTCGTTCAGATCCGGATTCCACAATAAGTGGGCGGCAAAATTAGCCTTCAGGCGATCGCCGAAACCGCGACTGTTATATGCGCTGAGACTCAATACCCCGTCCACGCCGCAATCGCGTAGCAACCTGATATTTCCGGGCATCGCGTCCAAGCACGGAAACGGCAATAAATAATTAAAGTAGTTGGTAATATAATCCCACACGTATATATTGTCGGTCAATTCGGACCAACCGACTATTTCTTTATATTGCTTACGCGCTATTTCGGATTTTCCCTCCGAAAGAGGCGCGCTGTAATCGTTAGCGCCGTAAGAGCTCATAATGCACCACTTTATCATGACGTTGTCTTCAAATTCGATATTTTTCGGCGGTTCAGATCCGTAATGATAAGCAAGCGTAGAGAATTTCAGTTCCGGATGGCGTTTGGCGATGATATTAACGCATCGAAAAATAGGCGCGGCGGGATTATTCGTTTCTTCCGTCAAAGCGGCGCACTTCGCGCAATGGCAATAGTTCATACTGTCCTGCTGGCTGATATCCCACCAGATCGTCTGATCGCTCGTACTGCTTTTTGCCTTGTTTACAATGGCTTCTTCCAAAAGATCGATCACTTCTTCGTTAGAAAAACATAGTTGCGCGGCCTGTCCCCAATAAGCGCCGGTTCGTCTTGCGCCGTTGATATAAGCGTAATACTCCCGATGAGCGTCCAGGATCTCTTTGGGAATAAGCCCCACGCTGTGATGGCAGCTGTCGGTCAAAAAGGCCTCATCCTGGCGCACTCTCATTTTTTGTGCGAAAGAGGCGTGGTTCCACGTCTCGTTATCCCCTACGTCACGACTCTCGAAAGCGGGCTCCTGCACGTCCGTCTTTTCAGCAAGGATCATCGAGCCTACCTTCGGAATATAAGTGGTCTCATGATCGAAAAACACGCACCCGAGATAGTCTTCCATAAAGCCGTAAACGCCGTTCGTCAGACCATATACGTTTTCCGCATAGATCAAAACGTCGTTTTCGCCGATCTCGACGATATACGCGCCCGTCTTTTTCAGCGGAGCAGGCGGCGTATAGCCGTACTTGCCGATCCTGATAGCTTTTCCTTCGGAGTCTCCCGTTCTTACGTCGATCCCGCCGCAAAGAGTATCAAAATACGATTTGAGTTCGTTTACCGCCGTAAGGACGCTTTCGTCCGTCGTATCTTCGTAACGGATGCAGTATTCCGTCTTTCCGTCCACGATCAAATGCGCGCCGTCTTTTTCCAACGCGGAATTATAAATAAAGTTCTCTTCCGAATACATCCCGTCTTCGTCGAACAGCGGTCGCTCGCGAGGCGTATCTTTTTGTCTTGCGCAAGCGACCAAAAGAAGACAAAAAAGGGCTATAACGGAGATGATCGTTGTCTTTTTTCTGTTTATCATTATTGACTCCCGCAACATTGGATAAATCTATTATACAAATAGGCGTTTCCTTCGTCAATACTCCGTTTCCGAGAAAGGTCTTGCGATATCATTGACGAAAAATGATGAATAATATTATAATATTGTCGATCGAACGCACGTTCGATCGCCCGTTTAGGAGGTAAATATGAAAATCGTCATCGCACGTTCGGAAGAAGAATTCGGCAAACTGGCTTTTGCCGAGATCAAAGAGATCGTTTATCGCGATCCCGCCTGTACGCTCGGTCTTGCCACCGGCTCCACGCCCATTCCTTTATACAAAGAAATGGTCAAAGATCATCAAGAAAACGGCACTTCTTACGCTAAAGTCAAAACTTTTAACCTCGACGAATACGTCGGCCTTCCCAAAGAACACCCCGAAAGCTACATATCTTTTATGACCCGGAATCTCTTCTCGCACGTGGATATCGACATGAAAAACGTCAATATTCCCAACGGACTTGCTTCCGATATTCCCGCCGAATGCGCGCGCTACTCCGCTCTTTTGGAAAAAGCGTCCGTCGACGTCCAAGTCCTCGGTATCGGCGGAAACGGCCATATCGCTTTCAACGAGCCAAACACCCCGTTCGACAGCAAGACCCATCAGGTCTTTCTCACGCAAAAAACAATTACCGACAACGCGCGCTTCTTCGACTCCGTCGACCAAGTGCCCAAGTCCGCCCTCACCATGGGTATCGGCGAGATCATGAAAGCCAAAAAACTGCTTATGCTCGCCACCGGTAAGAACAAGGCCGACGCCGTTTATAACATGATAAAAGGCCCCGTGACCACTGCCTGTCCCGCTTCCGCGCTCCAAAACCACCCCGACGTCGTTGTCATCCTCGACCAAGCCGCCGCGGCGAAATTATAATTTATATAAAATACGCGAGAGGAAAACCTTTTTCGACAAAAAGTTTCTTCCTCTCGCGCTCTCTTTTACAAAAACTTCTATAACTTACCGTAAGGTAAATATAACTGCCGAAGGCAATATCACTCGGCGCATAGCCGAATATCACTATATAAAAAATCCCGAAGCGGTCTGCTTCGGGATTTTATGTTATAAGTTTTAAATCATAGTACGAAGAGCGAACAGAGTGCGTGGAT